>JAGLWO010000313.1 GCA_023133395.1 Candidatus Cloacimonadota bacterium
TCCATATTGGGAAATGATTCTTCATTCTTGATTACCTTCCCACCTATTATGGGAAGATTTTCAACGAGATATACTTTCTTCCCTGCTTTAGAAAGCATCAAACTTGCTTCCATTCCGGCAATACCGGAACCGATAATTAAAACATTTTCTGGATTATCCATCTGATTTCCTTAAATAATTTTGTGTTTTTCAAAAAAAATATTTATTTCGAGTGATGTGTTTTATTTTCATAAATTGAGTTAAAGATGGGTGTCTGATTTTATTGGATTCGGACCGAGCTTCCTGATCTTTTCGGAAAACTCGTTCACGACTTCTATATATCTCTTTCCTTCTGAAGCAGAAATCCAGGATAATTGAATCCTTTCAGGATCGATATTAAGAGTTTCAAATACTTTTTTTAATAAAGCGAACCTTCGTCTTGCGTAATAATTACCAACCTGGTAATGACAATCTCCGGGATGTCAGCCTGCAACCAGAATTCCGTCTGCTCCGCTGAAATATGTATTTAATAATAAATTATGGTCAATTCTGCTGGAACACATAACACGTACAACATTCAGAGAAGAATCAATTTCTTTACGGGAAGCTCCTGCCTGATCTGCTGCTGCATAAGTACACCAATTGCATAAAAAACCAACTATTTGAGGTTTAAAATTTTCTTTTTCCATTAACCCTCATTTAACATTTTTAGAAAAAATAAAAAAATAAGGAGCACACAAAAATTGTGTACTCCATAAATTAATTAAAACTGGATTTGCGCGGAATGAGATCCAGAACCGTCATCCATACAGAAAAGCAATGTTTTACCTGTTCTGTCGCACCAGGCTTTAATATCTACCGGGAATGATGGGCAATCTGCTTTAACTTCCAGAATATCTCCAGCTTCCATTGTAGGTACTAATGCAACAACCTTAAGAATGGGTTGCGGGCATTTAAGTCCTAAGCAATCTAATGTTTTTACAGCCATTTTTTCCTCCTATTTTATTTTTAAAATGATAATGTTAATTCAGCACCCTGAGCTTCAGCAACAAATGTTGTAGCTCCAACTATTTCACAACCTTCGATCAGGTCTTCTTCTTTTAAACCATGTACATCAAATCCCAGTTCACAGATAAGAATGCGTCCACCAAGTGCCATATAGCCTTCCATCAATTCTTCAAGATCAGGTAATTCTGGTACAGCTTTGTTAAGCTCTGCGATCTTTCCATCCACAAAAACCGGTAACCCGCTTGGCAAAACAAAGATAAAGACTTCATCTCCACAGGCTAATGCAGATACTGCAATCGTTATAGTTGGATAAATGTTTTTTGGTTCAGAACCGTTTAATGTAATTGCAACTTTTCCCATATGATTTTCCTCCTTAGTTTGTGAACTTTCATTAAATATTATGCTTGAGTGTCAAGCAAAAAGTTTAACATATATCCTTTAAAAATTCATTTATGTTTTTATTACATAATAATAATTAATAGTCCTTCTTTAAATTAATTTCACTTGACTTTTAAGCCATAAAAAAAGGAAAGATGCAACCCTATAAATAAGGAAAATAGCACTGATGTTAAGATTAAAAATCAATGGAATAGTTCAAGGTGTGGGATTCAGACCATTCGTATATAAAACTGCAATAGAGCTGGAACTAAAAGGATATGTTCTGAACTCGACATCTGGAGTTGAGATTGAAGTCTGTGGTTCGAAAAATAGTCTCCAGCAGTTCATTGAGAGGATAAAAAAAGAACATCCACCCGCTGCTTATATCCGTGAATTTGAGATTGAAAAAGTAACAGATATTTCATATACAGAATTTTTTATTAAACAAAGTCAGAATAGAAAAGGTTCCACTCAGATATCCCCTGACCTTGCTGTTTGTGAAAATTGTATTCGTGAATTATTTGATGAGTCCGACCCACGTTCCAATTATGCATTTATAAACTGCACAAATTGCGGTCCACGGTATTCGATAATTGAAAATACACCTTACGACCGTCCGGTCACTTCGATGAAAGATTTTGAAATGTGTGATTACTGCAATGGTGAATATACTGATCCACTCAACCGTAGATTTCACGCTCAACCGATCGCCTGCCCGACCTGTGGTCCTCAATTGAAATTTCTGGATAAGAATTTTGTAGAAATAACAGGTGACCCGATTGTAAATGCAATTAAGCTTCTTAAAGAAGGAAATATAATCGGAATAAAAGGCATTGGTGGATTTCATATTGCCTGTGATGCAGCGAATGAACAAACTGTTTCCAAACTACGGAAAAGAAAAGACCGTCCACACAAGCCCTTTGCTGTGATGTGCTATCCTGAAAAAATATCTGAAGTTGTAGAAATAAATGAAGAGCAATATGAACTACTGAAATCCCCTGCAGCACCGATAGTTATTTTACTAAAGAAAGAAAGCAGTCCAATACAAAATAATGTTGCTCCTCAAAATCCGAATCTGGGAGTCTTTCTGCCATACACACCTATCCATCATCAGATATTGAGCGATGAACTTCCATTTCTGATAATGACATCCGGGAATTTCCACGACGAGCCCATAGCTGCTGAGGAAAAGGAACTGAGCGGTCTTTGTGATTTCTTCCTGACCCATAATCGTCCCATCCTGAACCGTAGTGACGATTCGGTGATACGCGCTTCCAAACCGCAAAATGTGATGATGCGAATATCCCGCGGATATGTTCCGTCTCCCATAAAACTTCCTTTTAAAACCGTTCAGACGCTTGGTGCCGGTGCAGAATTAAAAATTACTTTCGCACTCAGCAAGGAAGATTCGTTTTTTCTTTCTCCTTACATTGGAAATTCCAACAGCAAGCAAACGCTGGACTTTTACACGGATACTCTGAAAAAATATAAGAAATGGTTCGAGCTTGAGCCAGAGTTGATCGTCTGCGACCTGCATCCCGATTATATGACCACCCGATTTGCAGAAAGCACAGATCTGCCTTTGAAGAAAGTCCAGCATCACCACGCTCATATTGCTGCTGTAATGGCAGAGCATCACCTGGGTGAACCAGTTATCGGGATTTCTTACGATGGAACCGGTTACGGAACGGACGGAGCAATCTGGGGTGGTGAGATATTCCTGGCAGATTACTCCAAATTTGAAAGATTATTCCACCTGAACTATATGCCGCTTCCCGGTGGTGATGCTGCTATCAGACATCCCATCAGGATAACTTATGCTTATTTATTGGAATCCGGAATTGATCCTAATTTCTTAGAAAAAATTTCCGAAACAGAGAAGAGAATTATTTCAAAACAGATAAAAAATAAATTTAATATTTTCCAGACTTCCAGTATGGGAAGGCTTTTCGACTGCATTGCTGCAATGCTCGGTCTTTTTCCTGAAATCACTTTTGAGGCTCAGTCTGCAATGGCACTGGAATTTCTAAGTGGAGAAAAAGGCATCTCTGATAAAGACAATTATCCTTATAATCTGGAAAAAGATATGATAGACATCATCCCTTTGATCCGGGCTGTTGCGAACGATGTTCAAAGAAAAGAACCTCTACATAAAATTGCAGGGAAATTTCATAGAACGATTATTAATTTTACATTGGAGGCAGTTAAAAAAGCACACAGGAAAACAGGGATAAAGAAAGTGGTTCTTTCAGGTGGAGTGATGCAGAACAAAGTCCTTCTGGAAGGGATCAGCAAGGTTTTATTGAAAAATGACTTTACAGTTTTTGTGCCCTCGATTTTACCCCCTAACGATGGTTCGATATCTGTCGGACAGGTGGTGATTGGTAATGGAAAATTAAAGAAAAGGAAATAATATGTGTCTGGCAATACCGGGAAAACTTATAAAAAAAGAAAATGAAAAAGGCATCGTAGATCTGGGTGGAGTGAACAAAGAGATATTCCTTACATTCATTCCGGAAGTTAAAGAAGGTGATTGGGTCATCATCCACAC
>JAGLWO010000314.1 GCA_023133395.1 Candidatus Cloacimonadota bacterium
TTAAGTGCAAAGTTCTCTCGATTCAAAGACACTGCTTTTATTGAATTAATAAACAAAGCTCAGATGGATTACACAAGAGCGGAAATTTCGTTCGCTGCCTGCTTCAATTCAAATGTAAACATAAAACCGGGAAAAATTCGGATAAAAGATATTTACAGTATGTATGAATATGAAAATTTCCTTTATGTTCTGGAAATGACAGGTAGACAGATCAAAGATTTTCTGGAGTATTCTACAAAATACTATATCTGGGATGGAAAGCAGGTTTCTCCAAATCCAAAAATTGCAGGTTATAATTACGATATGGCTGAAGGTATCAATTATTTCATAGATATAACGGAGAAAGTTGGAAATCGTATAAAAGAGTTATTTTTAATAAAAACCGGGAAACCCATAAAAATGGATCAAATATACAAAGTCGCAATGAATAGTTATCGCGCCAATGGTGGTGGCGGACATATAGCAGCTGCAAATGCTGAGAATGTTCGTGTTATTTTTAAGTCCAATATGGAAATGCGAAATATCCTTGCAGATTATATTTCAACAACTGGGAAGATTAAATCAATAGTTGATGAAAACTGGAAGATTATTACTAAATGAATATAGGATTTGACATAATTAAAATCATATTTTATTTTTGATTTAATAATTTATAAGGGGGAGAAAATAAATGCAAATTAATATAACAAATACTGAAAAGGACTTTATGAAGAAAATGCTTAGATGGGATCAGAAGAAAGCATCATTAGAATCTACTGTAAACAGTATATTCCTAATCATAGGAGCACTTGTAATACTAGTTATCGCTTATTTAACTATTAAACATCTTAATGAATATTCCTCTATCTGGACAATAATGCCAGGTTATGTAATAGGTATCTTACTTTTATGTATCTATCTCGTTGGTGATATTAGAATTAGAGAACGCCGTTATTTTGCCTCAGTACTCAGGAAACTACTAACCAAAAGTAAAAGTAAATCATCAGACTCATAATGAAAAAATCGAACAAGATAATTTTAGGATTTTGTACAATAATCCCTTTTTTATACTTTATATTTTTCTTTATCTATATTTTTACCAATATCTTCTTAATGATGAGAAATGAAGTCTTAATCGAAAATGGTCCTCCCAATTGGTTTATCACTTTATTTATTTTTCACTTTATTGCAATTATCTGGATTATTGTTCTATTGATAATTTATCTAATAAATGTTTTCAGGAATGATCGTGTTCAGGATAATAAAAAGGTTCTGTGGGTCGTAATTATTTTTTTGGGAAATATCATTGCTATGATCGTTTACTGGTATCTTTATATCTGGAGTGAACCGAAAGAAGTGACTTTAAAAGATCAAAGTTAAATTTTTTTTAATAAATAAAAATCTGGGGGTTAATGTGCAAGAAAAAAAGGAAAATCTGAAAAAGAAAAATCAATTACCGTGGTATTCGATTTCTTTATTACTAACAATATTAGGTTCAATCTCTATTGTCTTATTATTTGGCGTTCGATATTATAATGAACAGGGTATTGTATTCTGGAGTATTGTATTTTC
>JAGLWO010000315.1 GCA_023133395.1 Candidatus Cloacimonadota bacterium
TAAAAGAGTTAGCACCGCAAACAAAGAATAAATTGTATGTTGCTTGTTCAAGAGCGAAGAACGATATATATTTTGTTTCAGATGAATTTTATAAAAAATAAAGAATTCCTGGTTACAACATCGTGTATAAGCAATACTCTGCTAAAGCTTTATACTACTTATACCACAACCGTTTAAATTTTAAATATTTTTTACCCCTCCACCACATAAATATAATTCTGCAGTGCCCGTGTTTTTCACATAGGGGAGAGCCGGGTTTGCGAAGGAACTTTGCTGAGACAAGCATTATTGCAATTTCGTGATCTTCGTGACTATTTTATTAACGTCACTTTCTTTGCTAAAATTTTATTTCCGCTTTTAACTTTAATAAAATACAATCCGGATGAAACTCGTTTATTGTTTTCATCTTTCATATCCCAGCAGACTATACCACTTTGGTTATTTCCCCGATTGATCTCTTTTACAAATTGACCTTTGATGTTGTATATTTTTACCGAAAGACCGTTTTGGTTCGAAAAAGAAAAAGCAATATTTAAGATCCCTCCCGCATAAACAGGATTCGGGAAAGCATACAAAACTCCCGCTTCGAACTCGGGTTCCTCTATCTCATCTCCCGGATGTGTTTCGTTCAAAGAAAAATCATCGATAAAAACGCCGATCTCGCTAATAGAACCATACTGATTGAAGTTAATTATTTCTTCCGCAAAATTGAATTTTAATTTAAAGGTCAATACCGTTCCAACTTCAAGTTCATCGAGCATCAGCTCATCCAGATTCAGATTGTATTCAACCCAATCTCCCTCTATATAAGTTTCCGGTGTCCGTGAACGTCCATTATCGCTTGGAAGTGCTCCGCCTGCACCGAGGAATATCAGTGTATCAACAACGTCATTGTATTCCAAAATAAAGAAAACACCGTCATTTCCATACATCGGCATTTTGAATTTGTAATTGAAGGAAAGCTCTAAATCTTCGGTGTACACAAAAGACGGTGCCAAAGCTGTGTAGGTTCCCGTCTCATTCGGACGACAGGAAAAAGATGATTCTCCACTGTAAGCATAGGTTTGAACGATTTGCCATTCTGCGGGACAATCCCAATTCAAGCCTTCTTCGAAATCATCTGACCAATAAAGAGTTCCAATAGGTAAAATTACTTCTTCTGAAAATGTGAAAACAGTAGTTCCCCAATTAATTCCTGTTTGAAACTCAATTTTATAATTTCCTACGTAATCTGCTGGAGTATCTTCTGAAACGATCATCACCCAGTTTTCCAGAGTTCTTGTTTGTCCTGTCGGGAACGGATATGCAAACATTGCTTCTGTTTCTTCAAAAACAAAAAACTGACTGCCGGACACGAAATTTATATTCAGATAATCTAATGTAAAATCACCGGTATTAATGAATTCATAGCTTAACTGTACATTGCTTCCGGGAAAAATATTTTCAGGATTCACTACAAAATTTAAAGAAACTTCAGGAGCAAGGATCGTGAATATTATCGAGCTTTCGGTTACTATTTCATTATCATCATTATAGATGTTTTGAGTTACCGTAATCTCTTTCCCGGGTTCCATTTGATATGATTCTTCAATTGGAAGAATATAACCGGTAACAGCATTTAAATTTATGTTTGAATTTGCTTCTACACTCGATGTGTATGAAACATTAGAAATTGATATTTCATCTTCATCGAATTCATATTCTACCGAAAAATTGAAATGTTCATTTGTAGGATTGTGCAAAATTGAACTTATCCAGAATGTCTGTTCTTGTGAAACTACAGTATTTCCTGAAATGTCTCCAATAAAAGGTTCCGGCTGGTATTCACTTATATCTATTTCTACAGCCTTGTAACCGTATTTGTACAAATATGCTGTTTCAGCCGAATTTGCTAATATTGCTTCTCCATAAGTATTCGTCATCGTTTGATTTTCACCTGCAGTTATTATTACATCTTCTATGGGAATTCCGCAGGAAGTTACAACGAAATGCAGATCCTCAGAAATTTCTATACTATAATCCAATTCCTCAGGATTTTCGTTGATCAAATTGAAATAGGAATCACCGACCTCATTCAATTGATAAGCGACCCATTTATAAATAGAAGTTCCACCGAAATAGGGAACAAACGTTAACTTTTGCAGTGCATTTGTCTCTGATATGACTGTGATATCATTCCAAAATATCTGTTTGAAGAATTCTTTTTGAAAGAATTCGGAAAAGCCGAATCCGGAGGCTGCTGGAGCTCCCCAACCATATCGGGAATTTCCAATGTAAGCCAGTTGACCTTTATCCTCCGTCATTACCAAAGCCTCTCCAATTGAACCATAATCTAAAGCTGCAGACCAGCAGCCGATAGAATAAAATATTCCGCCGTGTTCATTTTCCAGATTATCCAGATTAGTTGTTTCGATGGAGCCATCCTCCAATGATAGCGATGTTTTTCCTGCGTGACCGGTGTGCTGAACAATGTTAATATTTTGGTTAAGCAAAGCATAGGCATTTTCCATTGTATTTTCGTCATCGTATAGAAGTGTAATGTCATAAAATTCAGGAAAATATTGCTCGTAAATATATTGCTGGCAAACTTCACTGTCAGATCCTTCCCAAAGTTCCATCGAAAATCCACCGGCTTTGGTATAATCTTCGTGCTCACCTTTCTCGTAACTGATCAGGTGTGAAATATAATCCGTAACTTCTTCTTCTGTATTTGCGGAAATTCTGCCCACAAAAACTTCGGGGAAAAAATCGACTTCGTCTTCTTCCTCACCGTAGATTTCATCACCGTCGGCATTCCAGTTACCGTTCAAACAAGAATAATACATATCTGCTCTAATTTCGTTTTCATCGTCGTACAAGCCGTATTCGCAATCGAAGGCAAAAGCTGTTCTGCTGGGAATTGCATCTGTATCTGCTCCCAGCGTAACAAAGGAGATCGAATGCTCTTCGTACATCGAGATTATGTAGTTTCTTATTTTTTCCTGCAGATCAAATCCTTGATAATTTTGTTCTATGTTTTCTATGGTTTCGATAAAAGTATACACTCCTTGAATTCTGCGAAAATCCAAAAGTGTCTCGTATTCATCAGCAAAACTTTCAGGTGTGATAAGTAAATATTTGATATCCGTTGTCCTGGTATTGTATGAAATATTCAGAGATTTGAGAACTTGTTCGGAAGAGTAACTGCCGGGATAAATTTCATTTCTTGGATCATTTTCAAATTCAATATCAAACGTAATCTCTTCATAATAAGTGAGTTTATTTTGGGTTGGTCTGTAAATTCCGGAATAAAAAGAAATGTAACCAATATTTGTATTCCCGCATCGTCCCGATCCGAAATTGTGTATAATGTTCTCCGGAAAAATGTCTTCCTGATATTGTTTTTGATTTACTGAGATAAACGGAACTTCACCTTTATAACTAAGCGGAACGTTTCTTTGGACAGGAATAATTTGAGAATTCAAGATAATATGATTTTCATTTCTTCCCTCGAAATTTACATTCAGTATTTTTTTATCTACAGGGATTTCAAAGAAAATTGATCTTACAGGAACGGCAGGTTCACCTTCATTTTGCGGGAAAAATGAATCTTCAAAGGAAACTATCGTAAAACCTCTGTCTTCGGAAATTTCAGGATTTTTATTAACTATCGTAATTTCCAAACTGAATAATAATGTGTACAGCACAAGGCAACATACAAATATAATCTTTTTCATTTCTTCCTCTCATTTCCATAAATTTATTCGGAAAATCATAAGTCAAGATTTACAGGGTTTTTTCTGTTTGTTGTTGAAATTGGGTGGTTTAACAACATTAATGTCGAGGATACAAATTTTACCCTTCCACCACATAAATATAATTCTGCAGTGCCCGGATTTTTTAACATAGGAGAGAGCCGGGTTTGTAAAGTAACTTTCCGAAACTTACTTTAGATTCCCACTTCCGTCGAAAGCCGGACACAGTTCGTGAGAATGACACGAGTAAGAAGTTTCGTAAAGGTGACTTAAGTTCGTAGAATCTTGAGTTGCAACGAAGAAGCACTTGAATCGCAGCGAACGCAGTGAGTGTGATTCGAGACAAAGCCCATCTTCGCTCCACACTTCTGACGTCATTGCGGAGCAAGTCTGGGTACTTTCAAATATTCTCTTATCCGATTTTATCATCTGCTGAAAATAAATTGACTCTAAAACAGCCAAAATTGTTAAGACATCTTTATTGTAATTAGTGATAAAGAAAATAAAAAGAGTTCTGTAAAATTAAGTTAATTTATTTATTTGTCATTCCCGTGAAAACGGGAATCCAATCAAATAAAGGATTTAGATTCCGCATCAAGTGCGGAATGACAAGAAAAGATGTTTTGCAGAACCCTTTAAATAAAATGAGGAATAATGAGGAAGATTAAAAACATCGCCATCATCGCTCATGTAGACCACGGCAAGACCACCCTGGTAGATGCAGCTTTAAAGCAGTCTGGAATCTTCAGAGAAAATCAGAACATTGTCGAGCGCGTAATGGATAGCAATGACCTGGAAAGAGAGCGGGGGATCACCATATTTTCCAAAAATGCCTCTTTTACCTATAAAGATTATAAAATAAATCTGGTTGATACACCCGGTCATGCCGATTTTGGTGGTGAAGTTCAACGCATTATGAAAATGGTGGATGCTGTTTTGTTGTTGGTTGACGCTTTTGAAGGGCCAATGCCACAAACAAAATATGTGTTAAAAAAATCTTTGGAATTAGACTTAAACCCAATTGTGATTATCAATAAAATAGATAGACACAATGCACGACCTGCTGATGTATTAGAGATGGTGTTTGACCTGTTCTGCGAATTAAATGCAAATGATGCCCAATTAGATTTCCCGGTTCTTTATGCATCCGGTAAAGAAGGTTATGCCAGGTATGAATTGGAAGATGAAAATGATGACCTGATCCCTTTATTTGAAACGATCATCCACAAAGTGAAAGATGCAGAAGGCGATGAATCCAAACCTTTTCAAATGTTAGTCTCTGCCATCGAATATGATAATTATTTAGGAAAAATAGGAACGGGGAAAATAACAAATGGAACGGTGAACCAGGGGGAAGAAGTTATATTGTTAAAACGTGATGGCGAAAGATTACTCTATAGAATTACCAAAATATTCCAATATGAAGGATTACAAAAGCAAGAAATAAAAAAAGCATTCGCCGGGGATATTGTTTCATTAGCCGGAATGGAACGGGTCGATGTGGGTGAGACGGCAGCCTGCAAAGAAAATCCCAAACCACTTCCGATTATTGAGATCGATGCCCCTACTTTATCAATGACATTTAGAGTTAATGATTCTCCTTTTGCCGGAAAAGAAGGGAAATATGTAACTTCCAGAAATATCTGGGATAGATTGCAAAAAGAGCTTCAAACCAATGTGAGCATCGTGGTTGAACCTACCGAGAACAAAGATGAATTTATTGTAAAAGGACGTGGTGAACTTCAACTTTCTATTCTCATTGAGAACATGCGCCGTGAAGATTTTGAATTCCAGGTTTCCAAGCCCAAAGTTATTTATCGTCAGCTTGAGGGGAAACGTACAGAACCTATCGAGCTTGCAGTTATCGATGTGGCTGATGAATTTGTGGGAACGGTTATTGAAATGCTTGGTATAAGAAAAGGTGAAATGCTGAATATGACACAGGGTAATGATGGCTACACCCGTTTGGAATATAAAGTTCCCGCTCGCGGTTTAATTGGTTTCAGGAACGAATTTCTCACCACAACTCGTGGAACAGGTATTATCAATCATAGTTTTTATGAATATGAATATTACAAAGGTGATCTGGATAAGAAGAGCCGCGGTGTCCTCATCGCTATGGGAAATGGCACAGCTACCGGATATTCACTGTTCAATTTCCAGGCTCGGGGAATTTTATTCATAGACCCAAATGTGGAAGTTTATGCCGGAATGATAGTTGGAGAGCATACGCGAGAAAACGATCTGGTGCTAAACGTGGTGAAAGGTAAAAAACTCACAAATGTTCGTGCAGCCGGTTCTGATGATGCCATTAAACTTGCGCCTTCAAGACAATTCAGTTTGGAACAAGCTCTTGAATATATTAATGATGATGAACTATTGGAAGTAACTCCCCAAAATATCAGAATGCGAAAGAAAATTCTTAGTGAAACTGAACGAAAACGAGAAATGAACAGATTGAGTAAATTGAACTAATGTTAAGTCAATCATTTAAAAGTGTATTTGATTTCCAGTTCCGTTTAGCTCCCTTTTGGCTTACCACGGCGTAGTAACGAAGCCGGGAAGGGGAGATTAAGAGGGGTTTGTTAAAATTGGAAATCAAATATGTAATAACATTCTTTTTGTATGAAATAAGCATACAATTGTATGCAAAAAGGATACAATTCGTTAAATGGTATTCCAGTGAGGTTGAATAGCTCTTACCATGGGGTAGATCCGGGTTTTATAAAGTAACTTTACGAAACTTCTCACATAGAAATTCTTGAAAGTAAGTTTCGGAAAGTTTTCTTACCTGAACGAAGAATAATTTTGTCTCTTAGCTTCAAATGTCGAATATCTCGCTATTTTTCATTTAAAATGTGATTCTACTCAACTTTTTCTTTTTGTTCGCCAGAGGTTGTATTTTGGAGCTCTATATAAAATGACAAAATGAAAATCTCTTATAGAGTGTTATAAACAGAGAAGAGCGATACATAAAATTTGTTTTCAATAAAATATAAAAATAAACTAGCAATGCTGCTTTCCTTAACCACATAACACGAAAGAGGTTACACATATTATCAGAAGTTTACATAATATACATTATCAGAGGTTGTTAATATC
>JAGLWO010000316.1 GCA_023133395.1 Candidatus Cloacimonadota bacterium
CATTAGTCTCTAAAGAATCCACCCAAGACAAATAAACATCATTATAAGTTATGACTTCAGCTGTTAAATAAATCTGATTTTGTGCAAATATTAGTGTTAAGGTAAAAAGGAAAAGAATGAGAAATATGATTTTATTTTCCATTTGTCCTCCCTAAAAAATAAGTTGTTGCTAACGGAATCGCACACCACGACGAAGCTTGAGTAGTTGTGGTTGCAAAGTTAGCCACATCTTTATTTCATCAGTAACATCTTTTTTAAAGACAATATTTCTAAATCCGTTCTTAATCTGCAAAGATAAATCCCTGATGATACTGCTTTATTATAATTATCAGTCCCATCCCATACAATAGATGTTTGATAGTTTTTAATAGAATAATTTTTGATATTTCGTCCTTTTATATCAAAAATTTCAATTACTAGGTTTTCAATATTTTCTGGTAAATCAAACGTGATAATTGTGACAGGATTAAATGGATTAGGGTAATTATTTAAATTACATCTTAATGAAGAAATCTTATTATTTGATTCATTGTTATTAGAGAGACCGTAAAGAGTCGCCGAATTATAAGGAATACCATCGTTAACTAAAATCTCATCTTCACCATCATTATTAAAATCACCTATATTGCAACCGATTACACCATTATAAGCATTGAACTCTCCAAATTGAACTGAATAATCTGGGTCAAAATCAAGATCCTCACTACCTAAAAAAACGTTTATGTTCCCGATCCATTCATAAGTATAAGTAGATACTAAATCTATGTATTCATCATTGTTAAAATTAATATAAGAAAATCCTTTATTAGGAGACGCATCATAAGAAGTTAAAGTTAAATCTAAATCCGAATTCCCAAAATAAATACCAACTATCCCTGAAACACCATCAATTGAACCAGTTATTAATAAATCATCAAAATTATCATTATTTAAATCACCACAAGCTAATATTTCAAAAATATCATACCAAATTTCATCAATTAATAAATCGATAGTAGTATCGATCTCCTCACTACCTAGATAAATTTCTAATTGTAAAGCATCATTAATTGATGGATTTGCCTTTCTGGAAGCTATGAGATCATCATAACCATCTCCATTAATGTCACCAACTGTTTTTTTCTCGCCAAAACTTTCTGAGATGTAACCTTGAATATGAAAGTCTACAGAATCATCTAATTCTTCTCCACCCAAGAATATATCAACTTGACCGTTATATGACATTTCTGGACCAGGACAGCCAGCTAAAATATCGTTATAACTATCACCATTAAAATCATAACCGCCATTTATCCCTTGAAAACCTTGATAAGAAGTTACTGCCCCGTGGAGAATTAATTCTGGTTCAAGATCTATCTCTTCACTTCCAAGGCAAACATATATATTCCCTGGATCATTCCAATCTGTCTGATTAGAAAACACTAAATCCTTATATCCATCTCCATTAAGGTCTCCTCCCCAAGAGATACCTCCACTACCAAATGGGACCTCTATTTCAAAATCATATGTTGTATTTGGTGTTTCATCACCCATGAAAAATTGAAAACTATATTGATAACCAGGGTGCCAATGAATAAAATCATCATAACCATCATTATTAATATCACTACCGGAATTATTAAGGTTACTGGTTCTAAACTCTTCTCCATTATCCAATTGCCATGTTACAATTTCTTCAAGGGTTTCTTGGGCTTTAAGAGAATAGCTAAATACTAAGAGCGAAATAAGGAATATTAATCTGTACTCTTTTTTCATTTTTATCTCCAATAATATTTTAAAAGATATGTCTAATGATCACACGTACTGCGTGAATCGTTCAGCGAACGATTCAGTGCACACCCAAAAAAATCCGACCTAAACTTATAAATAAATGTGTAACTGCTGAAACGCCTACAAATGCAAAGTTAAGTGCTTTTATCCTTCTTGTAATATTTTTACTTCTTTACCTGCCATAACCAATTTTCCACCTAAACCTTCAAGGTCTTAAAGACCTTGAAGGTTTTAATTTAACAAAAATTTTTTCAATTTCCTTTTTGAAAAAAGAAGCAAATGGTAACACTGCTAAAGTACTTAATAACGAACACAACGAAAACCATGGCAGTCGGAAATGATAGTCGGACTGCTGCCGCCGCGACACCAGGATTGCAGTTCGGTTGCGTCGCGGGGCCAACCACCACCGCGCTGAACCCGGGGGAAAAATGTTTCACTCCAGAAACTATCAGTCCACTCCCATACATTACCTGCCATATCATAAACTCCATAAGGTGAAGAGCTGTCTGTAGTCTGGAAACCCTGTATTGTCTGTCCATTATACATACCTACAGGTGTGGTTCCATTATCCCAGGGGTCTCCACTATTCCCATAATTTGCATTATCACTGATATCGTCTCCATAATTCTCTCCCCACGGGTAATCTGCACCTGTCATTCCTCTCGCTGCTTTTTCCCATTCGTGTTCTGTGGGTAAACTAAAGCCATAATGCTCGGAAAATACCCAAGAACCAAACCAGGTAACATATACAACTGGGTGATTATCAAAATCTCCCGGGAAATATCCGGTAGGAACATTGATGATAAATCCACCACTTTCAAAAGAAATCCTACCACAATTACAATTTAAAGGTGTTCCAAGAGAATATAAAACATAATTACCTGCTGAATAATTCAGATCTCCCGGATAGTATCCTTCCACTGTCGAAGATGTTACTGTTATATCTCCTGCTGCATAAGCTTCTTCTAAATAATCAACATACTGCTGGTTATTTACTTCATATTTCATAATCTGGTAGTCGTAATCTATGGTTTTTATTGTATCACCCCATCCGTAGGTATATTCACCTGCTGGAACTGTGCACCATTCGAAATCACCACCACCGCTACCGTCTGGTCCCGTGCTATCTTTACTACAAGAGAAGAAGATAAGCGAAACCATAATTAACATAATTAATGAGACTTTTATCTTTTTCATTTTTCTTCTCCAAAATTTCCTTAAATTGCACCTAATGTTTTGCTTATGCTGCGGGAATCCGCAGAGACACTTGTTACAAGCATCTTTTTCATTTCAACAACAAACATTTCTTCACTGCTTCTGTTTTTCCATTTACGTTCAATTTGTAGAAATAGATTCCTGACCTCACCAAATTGCCTGAATCATCATCACCATTCCAAACAATAGAATGTTCACCTTTAGAATATTGTTCATTTGCAAGAGTTTTTATCTTCTGCCCTTTGATATTGTAAATCATTAATTCAATATCGCTTTCATCAGGAATTGAGAAGGAGATTGTTGTTGAAGGATTAAATGGATTTGGATAATTTGAGATTTGATTTACTTTAAGCTGAAAATCTGAAAAATCAGAACCTACTTGATCTATATATATTGATATTGGATCTGTTATCCAATTATATGGATAATGAAAGAATTCACCAATCAATATATGGTTTCCAATACTTATAAAATCAGTATGAATATGTTGGTATGATATCGTTGATTCAGGCGGAATAAAGACATAGAAAAAAATATGGTATGCACCAATACCAAATTGCTCCTCATCAATATAATAACTAAAAGGGAAACTACTAATAAAGGGTACACTAACCGTATCAGAACCAGTATTATGAAGGTTGAATGTAATGTGTACATCTTGTCCAAAAGAATAAGAATATTCATCTGTTTCGATATAAAAATCAATCTGGCAAAATACCTGATTAAAAATTAATATTAGAATTATACAGAATAAAAATCTCATAAAACCTTCTTAAATAGTTAAAATATAAATTTCGTCCAACATCTATATGCCACGCCCTTTTTTGTTGTACTTAGCCAACCTTTAGTTACTGATTTTATTGTGTAATAACTTCCAATTTATAATTATTGTACAACAATGTAATTTTTATAATTTTCATTTAAAATTATTTTTTATCTAAATTTTTTTGTCAAACAAATTTTTTAGTATTTTAAAAAATTTCTTCTCGTGATCATTCGACCCTCTGCTGAATTGAATTAAGTTTGATACACACCATCTCCCGGTCTCCAAGTCCTACAGCCTTTTTCTCCTTTCTCCCTTTCTCAAAGCTGGAGCTTTGAGTTACTTTCTACTTCCTACTTTTTACTTTCTACTTTTTACTTTCTACTTTTTACTTTTTACTTCCTACTTTTTACTTTTCCCTTTCTCCTTTTCTCAAAGCTGGAGCTTTGAGTTACTTTCTCCTTCTCGTCACGCCATCTTGTCGAAGAAGACCGAAGCGAAGCGAAGTAAAGTAAAGTATATCATTGATCCCCTTCCGACTTGTCAAGACGTAGTCCCGAAAATTTTCGGGACGAAGGCTGAAGCTTTTCTTTCAAAATTTTCTGATGTAAGAGGATTCGGAAGGTTAAAGGATTCAAA
>JAGLWO010000317.1 GCA_023133395.1 Candidatus Cloacimonadota bacterium
TGCAATGAAACTTTTATGATCGAGGACCCGATCTTTATCTGCCCCAAATGTGAATCATTTGACACAGAAATCATTCAGGGAAACGAATTACATATCCAGACAATCGAAGGGATGAAATAATTCTGAAAGGAGATTGTATGGATAATAAACTATTTTCAACCCTTTTTTTATTAGTAATTCTAATGGGATTAATTTTCATTCTTAATCCACAAAAATCTTTTGCACAAGATTCCCTGCCCTCAGTAGAAGAAGTACTGGAAAATTACATTAACGCCCTGGGAGGAAGAGAAGCTATTGAAAAACTGACAACAAGAACCTGCACCGGATATCTGATAAAAGATGTTCTATGGGAAGATCCTCCTTATGATGTTATTCCATTCACAGCTTATGCAAAAGTTCCAAATAAAGTTATGATTACTTATCAGGAACCATCCGGTGAAGAAAGTACCGGTTTTGATGGAGTAGTTGGATGGCGTAAAAATTCAGATGGTGTTTATAATGATGAATCCATCGGTAAACCCAAATTATCCTTTATTTTGAATCCGCAAAATGCTTTGAATATCCGAATATTCTATAAGGGTTTGAAAATAACAGAAATTGACGTTGTTAATGGACAACGGGCTTACGTTTTGGAATCAGAAGAATTAACTAAAGGAAATTACGCTTTGTACTTTGATATTGAAACCGGATTATTAGTAAGGATTGGTTATCACTGGGAATTGCATGATTATCGGGAAAAGGATGATGTTATGTTTCCTTTTCGTATATTGCAAGGGGGTAAAGGAGGCTTATATACATACAAATTTGATGAAGTGAAACACAATGAGCAGATTGACGATAACCTTTTTGAAAAACCATCGTTTAAGGGTATGGAACTATATAGTTATACAGAAGATGGAAAAAATATAACATATGCATTGTTGATTGGAACCAACAGGCTTAAACTTCCTGAAGAAATTATTGGATCATCTATCGAAATTGAAGAGTTAATCGGTCAAATTAAAAAACTTGCTTCAGGAGAAACGATATTCTGGGTTAATGATCGATTATCTGGGAAATTAAATAATAATATCAAATTTATATATCCGGACGAACAAACAATCGAAAACATAAAATCAGTCTGTAAAAAATATAATATCACATTGCATATTGAAAGTATGGATAATGAAAAAAATTAACTTCTTAATAATTTCTCTACTGGCTATATTCTTATTTTCCATCTGTAATTTATGTTTTTCACAAACAAATCTGGAAACCAGAGATCTAAAATCCAAATTTTCCATGAAGGAATTACAGGAAGACTTCCAGCAGATGAGACACACGCTCGAAGAAAATCATGCTAATTTTTATGAATACACAAACAAAGAAATTTTTGATAAGCTTTTTGAACAACAATACGATTTGATAATCCAACCCATGATGCTGAATGAATTCTTCAAATTACTCACACCGATAACTGCACGAGTTGGTTGTGGACATACAAATCTGTGGATGCCAGATGAATATTGGAATTTAGGTCCTGGCAAACTATTTCCTCTTCAGATAAAATTAATAGAAGGTTATGCTGTGGTAACAGGTGATTACAATAATAAATCATTGGTTCCTGTTGGAAGCATTGTTTTGAAAATTAATGATATACCTATCAACGACATTATAGAAGAAATGAAAGCAAATTATTCTGCAGATGCTTTGAATGAAAATTTCATCCTCTCGCAGATCCAAAGACGCTTCTCTTTAATCTATGCCAGAAGGTTCGGGTTTCCGGAAAAATTCACCGTTACTTATGCCCTGCCCGGACGAAAAACCAGAGCAACTGCTGAACTTCAACCTGCTAATCTCCGGGCTGTAAGAGCTGTTGTTTTTGAAAATTTCAATCATCCTGAACTTGAATTTGGAATTATGGAAGAAAAAAGTACAGCTATCATGACTATTCAAACCTTCATTTATTATGACAGTGTTCCTATGTTCAAAGCATTTCTGGATAGTTGTTTTAAAGAAATCCATGAAAAGAAAATAGCAAATTTAATTCTGGATCTACGAAGTAACGATGGAGGTGACCCGTTCTGTGCTGCACCATTATTTTCTTATCTGGAGCACGAACCTGTTCCATATTTTGCAGAATCTTATGGTAAATATTCCCGACTCGCTGACCCGATTCCCCTGGCTGAAAATCACTTTACAGGCAATTTGTTCACTCTCATCGACGGTCGTTGCAATTCCACAAACGGACATTTTTGTTCTCTTTTGAAGTACAATAAAATCGGTAAATTCATTGGAACCGAAGGTGGAGCAACATACAAATGCAATGCCGGTAAAAACACGCAGATCCATCTAAAGAATACAAAAATAATGTTATTTTTTGGACGAAGCACTTATGCAGCAGCAGTAAAAGAAATGGACAAAACACGTGGCATTTTACCAGATTATACTGTTGAACAAACCTACCGGGATTTCCTTGATGGCAAAGATACTATTCTGGAATATACTTTTGAATTAATCAAGAGCTTGAAGACTAACAAGCAGAAATAAATAATTTGACATCATAACATTACCAATTATATTTGGTAAAGGATAGAGTAGATGCCTTTAAGTGGAAAAGAAATGTTAGCTCTTTATGAAAAACAAATGTGGGTTGTTCTGCGTAAGAAAGGCAGTCATGTGATAGTTGGCAAACGAAACTTACGGCAGACCATACCCATGCATAAAGAGCTGAAGAAAGGCTTGGAAAGAAAATTGTTAAAAACCTTGAAAGAAGGAGAGTGATCATGCATTATCATTTTAAAGTTCACCAGGAAGATAACGGTTTTTGGGCAGAATGCATCGAGTTGGATGGATGCCAAACTCAAGGGTATTCTATTGAAGAACTCAAAAGTAATATGAATCAGGCGTTAAATCTTTATCTATCTGAACCGGATGATTCTACAGTGATTCACGACCTTCCTCAAAAGAACATAGTAGCTCAAAATATTTATCAAACAAATGTAGAACCAAAAGTTGCACTTTCATTTCTTCTTCGCAGGTATAGACTTTTACATAATTTAACTCAAAAACAGGCTGCAGAAAAAATAGGAATGAAAAACCTCTGGAGTTATCAAAAGTTCGAGAAACCGGCTTCTGCCAATCCCACTTTGTCCATGCTCACCAAATTCAAAGAAGTCTTCCCCGACCTAAATCTGGATTATATTTTTTCTTAACTATTTACCTGTCATGCTATGGTATGGTAGTGAATCCTCTACTTTCTCCTTTAGCAAAAGGAGAACATAAGAAATTGTGAAAGAAAAAAATTGTCTTTCTGCCTGCCAAACCCTATCTGGGCGAAATTGAACCAACATTTATCACCATTTCAAGAACGGGGTTTTAATCCGGCATAGACGGAAATTAAAGGGGGTTAAAGAATAATGGAAACCTTCACAGAATTCAAACCTTTAGTAAAGAATCCACTCTTTACCCAGCAAAGAGAAAAAGCTCTAAATCAACTTGATATTAACACTATCGACGCACCCATTAAAGAAATAATTAAAGATTTTTCAAATCTTCCCTATTGCTTCACACTTCAAAGTTGTTATGGTCATTTTTTGTATGATAATCAGAAAAACCCAAAGAATATTGAGCTTTTACCCAATTCGGACAGTATCTCCAATGTTGAATACAGAATTGCATACATTGCATTATGCATCCGGAATAACAAACAGGGAAGAACATTACTAAAGGTACTAAGAAAAATCCCAACATTTGACCCGTATTATGTGCAGTTCGGATGTGCGAACTGGTTCTGGCAAAGACAGGTTAACTCTTACGCATTACAGGTAGAACCGGAAAGATATAAAACAAAAGATAAGATTATCATAAATTTTCAAGAAGCATTACATTTAGAAAAGGTCAGGAATAAATTTTTCA
>JAGLWO010000318.1 GCA_023133395.1 Candidatus Cloacimonadota bacterium
AGGGTTCTCCCTATGAAATGGATACTGAAATTCGTATTACAGTTAAAGATGGGCAGAATAATCCCATAGATAATCAGGTGGTTACATTCTCTTCAACATTGGGTGAACCACAGGAACCCTGGCCACCGGATACTGGTGATCCATATACTGGCTTGACTGGTGTTGTGGATGATGAACATGGAAGACTCAATAAAATTGTTACCTTCCAGAAGCATGAATGTCCACCACCAATTCCTTCTCCTCCTGGCACAACTACTGCAACCATCACAGCTCAGATCCTGGGTACACAGACTTCAAACCAGATAACTGTAATTCTGAATAGATATTATGATTAAGATTGTATTTTGAAGATTTATAGAGGAATTTAGATTTAGATGGCATTTAACCCTCAATTTTCAAAAATTGGTGAAATACTGATTCATCGAGATGTAGTAACTGAAGACCAGGTCAAAGAAGCTATATTAAAGCAGAATCATTTCCACCTGAAATTAGGAGAGACCCTTAGAAAACTTGGTTATATCACAGAAAAGGATCTGCTGGACGCTTTGTATCTTCAGCTTGAATATAATATCGTACAGGAAGATGAACTACTTGAACTGGATCCGGAAATTATAAAACTGATTCCTGAACCTTTTGCAGTTGAGAACCGGGTTATGGCTATACGACAGGAAGGTGTTTCAATTGTTGTTGCTATGACAGATCCAGAGAATATTGTTGTTCAGGACAGTCTAAAGAAATTTTTAAGAAAATCAATAATTCCCATGCTTATTGGGGATTCTACTTTAACGGATACTCTGGAAAGATACTATAAGAATATCAGAACATCAACTCAGGTGGAAGATGCTGTAGGTAGTTTTGAATTTGTTGCTGTGGATGAAGACGAAAAAGAAATCACGATTGATACAAAGAAAGATGTTGATGCTCCTGTTGTTAAATTGATAAATTTGATGATAACTGAGGCAATAAAATCTAATGCAACGGATATTCATATTGAACCTTTGACAAATAATACAAGAGTCCGTTTCAGGATTGATGGAGCTCTTCGTGAAGTTATGTCTCCTCCCATTGGTTTGCACGCAGGTATGGTTTCTCTGGTCAAAGTTATGTCCAAACTCAATATTGCAGAAAGAAGATTACCTCAGGATGGACATATCTCCCTGAAAACCACCATGAAAAGTGTTGATGTTCGTGTTTCGATTACACCCACAATTCTTGGAGAAAAAGTTGTAATGCGTCTTCTGGATAAAGGAGAATTCGGGTTTAATTTAACAACACTTGGTTTCACCGATGAAAATCTATTAATGTTCAAGAAATGGATACGACGTCCTTATGGAATAACAATTGCATCAGGTCCAACCGGTTGTGGTAAATCAACAACTCTTCATGCTGCTCTCAAAGAAATTCAAGATATTGAAACTAATATCGTAACTGTGGAAGACCCGGTTGAATATAGAGTTGATGGTGTTACCCAGATTGAGACAAAAGCAAAGATTGATCTCACCTTTGCAAATGCTCTACGTTCCGTATTGCGCCAGGACCCGGATATTGTTCTTATTGGTGAAATCCGTGATGAAGAAACAGCAGATATTGCTATTAAATTCTCTCTTACAGGACATTTAGTGTTCACAACTTTGCACGCTAATGATGCGATATCTACAATTACCCGTCTTCTTGATATTGGAGTTCCATCGTATCTTGTTGCTTCTTCATTAAACCTGGTAATGGCACAACGACTTGTTCGTAAAATATGTAAACATTGCATAACAGATTACACACCAACTGATGAAGAGCTTCAAGATGCAGGTATTACACACGAAGAAGCCAAAAAAATCAACTTTAAAAAAGGTAAGGGCTGTGTTCGTTGTGACAATACTGGATATTCAGGTAGAACAGGTATATTTGAAATGCTCGAGGTTACAGCAGAGATCAGAAAACTTATTTTTAATGGAGCAGATCAGGATACTATCCATGAAGTAGCTTTAAGAAATGGTATGCAGACGTTACATGCAAGTGCAATTCTGAAAATGAAACAGGGAATTACAACAATTTATGAGGTCATCAAACTGACTATTTCCGATTGATAATTTCGAGTATATATAAGGAAGATATATGGCAGCTTTTCAATACATAATAAAAGATACAAAAGGAGTTCGTGTAGAAGGAACTATTAAAGCCACTAACATGGACGAAGCCGTTGATAAATTAACTAAAGAAGGTAGCATTATAATTTCTGTTAAATCCATGGCAGAAGGAGCATTCAGAGGTAAGCTCTCTCTCCTTGATAAAGTAATGCTGACCATCTATAAAATAAGGACAGGTGTTGGTCTAAAGGTTCTTGTATTTTTCACAAGGCAAATGGCAACAATGTTTTCAGCAGGTCTAACAATTGAAAAGTCTTTAACCAATCTGGCTAAAGGGGAAAAGAGTAAAAAGTTCAGGAAAGTTCTTATTAAGATTTCAAATGATATAAAAAAGGGATTCAGTTTATCGGAATCCATGGAACAGCATCCGGGTGTGTTTAATCCACTTTATATTTCTCTGGTAAAAGCTGGAGAAGTTTCAGGAACTCTGCATACAGTTCTGGATGAATTAGCTGTTTACCTTGAGAAAATAGAAGATACACGTCGAAAAGT
>JAGLWO010000319.1 GCA_023133395.1 Candidatus Cloacimonadota bacterium
GAACCTGTATAAGAATATACCCAATTAATATTTTTCTTATCAAATAGATTTTGTATATTCATATATACTTTAATTGCAGATTTTTCAGTGAATGCAAATTTCTTAGTTATTCTGAAGTTGGTATATGTAGTGTAAGGTTTATTTTTACTATTTGTATCAAAAGGCGTTCCTGTTATTGTTGTTGGAGTATAAGGTGTTCCGCTGGCTATATTAAAAAACATATTCATAGCAAAATCATCTGTAACTACAATTGGTAAGGCAAAATCGGTAAATGGAACATAAAATTCCTCACCCTTTGAAACTCTAAAAGTTACGTTCAAACTGAAGTTATGTCTTATATCCCAATCAAGCGGGAATTCTCTTAAGCTCATGGTTTCACTCTGGATAACTGTATCGGAACTATTGCCATTTGCCCATGATAAGGAGTAGGAAGCAGAACCCATAATGAAATTAGACAGACGTTTCTCAAGGTTGATATCAATTCCACGAGCACTGCCATAATCTTCAGAGATATATTCAAACCAGGTCACATTTGTATTTACAGGATCTACTACCTCCCTTGTGCTAACGTAATTATAAATATTTTTATAGTATGCCTGTATATCCATTACGTAATCTTCACCTAATTGCTTTTGCAAACCTACTTCATAGGTCACTGTGATCTGTGGTTCAAGATTTGGTTTCCCCACCACAATAGCGCTGGCACTTGTGATAGCATCCTCCGGTCTTGCAGTTGTAAAAATATACTGCATTTGAGGTAATTGGTTCTGGTAGTTATATGCAAAGTGCATAACTGCTGTTTCTGAAATAGGGTGGGAAACACCAAGACGTGGTGAGATCATCATCTGCATTCTTTCATCTTTATCAAATTCTTCCCAGACAAATTCACCGCTATCTTGAAGTATTTTATATTTTTCACCAAGATACCAGAAGTCAAATCGGAGTCCAGCATTAACGATCATACCTTCCCATTCCATCTTATCCTGCAGATAATAAGCAGCCTGCCAGGGGTTTGCTTTATACCCGTCAGATTCTCCTGCAGCAGCTAACGTTGCAGCATAAATATCATCCAAACCATAGACTGCTACAGAATCTTCAATAACTTCATTCCAAATGAAAGTATCTGGTTCACAGTATGTTTCTAAATAATAACTATATCTATATTCATCTATTACCCAAGGATTTACCAATCTATCCTTTCTAATATTGTGTTTAGTTATTTCAAGACCCGTTTTGAAACCATGAATTTCATTCAGCTGATACTCAAAATCTGTTCTGAAGGTTGCAACACTGTTTTCATCATCAGCATTAAAACCATAAATTCGTGCAGGGTGGACAAAATTTGAAAAGGTACCCATACCTTTTTCTTTAACATCGGACATAATAGTCCATAGGAGTTCACTATCAGGTCCAATGAGACCATCATTAGTCAGGTAAATTATACCTGTACATTTTCCAATTTCATTTGGATCATAAAGTTCAAAATTATCGGGATCTAAAATGAAATATTCATCTCTATCAATGCCATCAGGACTTTGAACAAGTTCCTTTGTATAATAACTTGCCTTAACTTTCATATTCATCTGGGGATTAAAAGTGTGGTCATAGGTTGCTGCAAATTGTTTTTGCGTAGATTCGCCTATAGCATAATGATCTAAAGCATATTTCCAACTATAACTAAAAGCTTTAAATATGTTTTTATCACCTCGAATAGCAAAGGTCAAATTCTGTTTTGCATTGAATTTATACTTAAATTTCGCATTCATATTATACACATTATAATTTCTATTTCCCAGGTCAAACCCGATAAAATCATCTCTATCAGCATAAGGATCAGAAGTTGAAAAAGTTGATATTAGATATCTTAATTCTTCATTAGGATCACTTACATAATAGTCGTGGTATCTTGTATCATGCCAATTAGCAGTTCCATTAATGAAGAACGTAAATTTATCTCTTAGTGAAGAAATTAGCGGGCTGAATACAGGACCTCCAAGATTGAACTTAATTTCATCAGAATTTGAATTATCAGTACCCGGAATTAAATGATCGGAAATAAATTCAATTTTCCCTGAATAGTCTCTGCTGCCAGATTTTGTTATTATATTCACTATACCTGATTGAGCATTTCCATATTCAGCAGTAAAACCACCTGTTTTAACATCAGTAATTTCAACCGCATCCATATCAACCGTAAGTGCAGAACCACCATCAACGGGGTCGGAGACAGACATTCCATCAATAGTATATACCACTTCGTTAGCTCTACCACCCCGAATATGTAATTCACCACCGGTAATTGTAACCCCTGCCTGGATGGCAATAATGTCTTCTAAACTTTCAACAGCGATATCTTCCATTGCTTCTGATGTAATTGTACGACCAGAGCTTGTTTTTGTATCTTGAACCATTTCTACTCGAGCTTCTGTAACATCATAACCTTCGATCTCAACTGCTTGCTTGGAAAGTGTAAAATTTTGCATAGTTGTTAGATCAAGGTTAATTCGGACACCTGTTACTTTTGCAGTTCCATAACCTCCACGAGAACAAAAAACATTATATTTCCCGGGAGAAATATTAATAATTATGTAGGTTCCGTTTTCTTTTGTTTGAGCACCGATTTCAGTACCCTCTAAAATAATATTGGCAAATGGAATTGGATTTCCCTCATTATCTGTAACTTTACCTGCAAGTTTACCTGTTGTTCCCGCAAATAATGGAAGGTTAACCATAAAAATTAATATGAGTAAAACAAAAATCTTTTTCACTTTTAATAATCCCCCTATGATTTTAAAATATAACTCCAGACAAAAACATTGATAAAAAAATTAGTGTCAATTTATTTTTAAATACTCCTTACTTTTATTTTTCTTATTTTCTTTTATTCCACTCATCTGTCAAGTATTTAGTAATCATTAAATTCTCTGTAAGTCCCTTCTCAAAAAATTCTATATCTTCACAAATGTAAAACTCATCATTACTCCAGGACTCTTGAAACCCTGATATAAATGCCTTAGCAGCTTCGTTAAAACTAACCGGTGTTTCAAGTATCTGGTTAATAGAAATAGTTTTTCTGGCTAAATAATCAGCTAAATATCCTTTTTGTTTATCATCAAACTTTGGTAAAATGTAAGCCATTTTACTCTGATTATAATTGAGTAGAATTGAACCGTGTTGAAGAAGAAAATTATCTTTTCTAACTTGCGCACTGCCTACAATTTTTTTACTCTGGTAATTCAGTTCAAAACGAGAACTACTTGTAAAACATGGATTTGCAGTTTGACGTTGATGAAAAGAAGATAAAGAACCTTTTTCAAATTCTACATTAACACCTAACATCCTTAATCCCTCAGCAAGGGCTTTGCTTATTTCCGAATAAGATTCAGATACATTTCCGCTGAGTCTTTCTGATATCGGAGAAATTACTGAATATGTAACTTCCTGGTTGTGGAGTACAATTCTGCCACCTGTAGGTCTGCGAATAAAACCAAATCCAAATTTTTCTAAAGCATTAAAATCAATTTCTTTTGCAATCTCCTGATTATAGCCACATGAAACAGTCGGAGGTTCCCAATCATAGAAGCGAATAGTAGGAAGAGATTTACCCTCACTTACCCCAATAAATACAGCTTCATCAATAGCCATATTTCTGGCAGGAGAAAGTTTTCCTGAAATAATAAATCGCCGTTTCATTTTTTTACTTCCATAAATTTAGATTAATTACTTCTACCCCTTCTTATGAAATGCAATTTGCATTCCCGTTAGATCCAACTAAATCAAATATCGTTGCTATTTTTACACACCACATAATTGCCTATTTCACATATAGTTATGTCTTCCTATTTTTATAAGAAAAATTAGGAACTATCATTAAATATTAGACATATTTAAAAACTGCGGAATCAAATCTACAATTTGTGAAATTCTTTCCGCAATTCATTATAAACCCTCACTGTCATCAACAACACCACCGACTTTCAGTTCTTCTTTTTTTTCTTCCTTTACATCCTTCTCCTTTTTATCTGAAACCAATTCAATCCCGTGAGCTTTTTTCAGTTCCTCATAAAAAACCGATAAAGATGTAAACATGTATGGACCTAACCACAAAAATCCTATTCCGAATGATAATATACACAATAATCCCCAGCCTATAAAACTTAAATGAAGCAGAAATAATTTCGTTTTATAACCATACATCATTTCCTTGCTTTTCCTTAAAGTTTCAGAAATACCCATTTCCGGATTATCAACATATATAAAGAGAATCATGCTATAAGAATATGAAGCAATTATTCCCGGAACTATCAAAAGCAGTGTCCAAAGGAGAATATACAGTTCAGCCAATAAATACACACCAAGAGTTCTCCCAAACAATCCAAGATCTTTCCCAGAAAAGTTAAATGCTTTGAATATATAATTGAAATCTGATTCTCCTTTTCTAACTAATGTTAAAAAGTAAAGTGTTAACCCAAAAGCCAAAGGACCGATAATTATAAGGAATATAACCTGCCCGACAGCTGGAATACTACTTAAAAAAAACGTGATTCCCAGATAAATAAGAAATGCAATTACCGTATTTCCCCACTTTCCTGCTAAAACTTCTCTAGCAAATCTTCTGATTTCCGAATTTTCTCTCATTTTATCTCCTT
>JAGLWO010000032.1 GCA_023133395.1 Candidatus Cloacimonadota bacterium
CAGTAACGAAAATTATTGAAATAAAAAACCACTCACTTCATCGATATTCTGGAAATTTCACTTTTTATAAAGAAGAATCTGTACGTAGAACAGTCCTGCAGGAAAAAGAATTCAAGAAGCAACAGAAGAAACTGAAACAGATGGACAAGCAGATAAAACAATACCGAATTTGGGGAAAGGCGCGAGACAGTGAAGTAATGTACCGCAGGGCAAAAGAGTTGGAAAAACGGTTAGATAAAATTGAAAATATCGAAAAACCACAGTATGAAAGATCAATAAATCTGAGCATAAAACCTACCAGGCGAAGTGGTAACGATGTTTACATTCTCGAAAACATTACTTTCGGATTTCCAGGGAATATTTTGGCAAGTAATGTAAATTTGCGAATAAATTACCAGGACAGAATTGCCGTATTGGGCAAAAATGGCTGTGGAAAAACCACCCTGCTCCGCATGCTAAATGAAGAGATCGAACCATTGAAAGGGAACGCGAAAAAGGGTGTTAGTCTGCTCATCAGTTATTATGATCAGATGCACCTCATCCTGGATGATACTCTGAACGTGAAAGAAACGATCTGGCAGTTAGTTCCCCTGGCAACTAAAGGTTATGTTTACTCTTTTCTGGCAAAATTTGGTTTTACGGGCGATGACTTAGAAAAACAAGTTTCCACGCTCAGTGGTGGTGAAAAAGCCCGACTTTACCTGGCGAAGCTCATCCACGAAAAACCTAATTTTCTGATACTAGACGAACCAACAAACCATCTTGATCTGAGCATGATTGCCAGTTTAGAAGAAGCATTGCAAAATTATGAAGGTACCATTGTTTTTGTTTCGCACGATACTTATTTCATCGAAAAAATAGCTGATAAGGAATGGTTCTTCCATAACGGAACTATCACCGAAACTGAAAATTCGCTGGAAATGTTATTTTCTTTGAATCAAGAGAAAAATGTAAAACCCAAAAAACAAAAACCAAGATCAAAGAGTCGTAAAACCAATCCAATTGTGCTGGAAAAGCTTTATCAAGAAATAGTTAGCATTCAAAAGCAGATCGAATTACACAAAGAAGAAATTATTTCCTGCGAAGAAGAATTTAATAATCCTGCTAATTATAAAAACCACCAGAAAGTAAAAGCTTTGACGAAAAAGATCAAAACACTCAAAAGTGAAATCGTTGAAATGAGATTAAAGCTTAAAAAACTGGATCATGAATATTTGGAGTTATCAATGTTGCAGGAGTTACAATGATTATAGGATTTACATCTTCATTTCCTGTGGAAGTGATCTATGCAGCAGGGTACAAACCGGTTGACCTGAATAATGTCTTTATAACCGGAAATGCAAAAAAATATGTAGAAGATGCTGAATTTGAAGGCTATCCACGCAATATCTGCAGTTGGATAAAAGGCATGTATAGTGTAGTCCTTTCATCGGATATCGATGCTGTGATCGGTGTAGTTGAAGGTGATTGTTCCAATACTCACTCGTTGATGTCAACTCTGCAGGATAAAGGAATAAAGATAATTCCTTTCTCTTTTCCGTATAATAGAAATAAAGTGGAATTAGAAAAGGAAATCAAAGAACTTGAGGATTATTTCCTGGTTGAACATTCTAAAGTATTGGAAATGAAAGAACGACTTGATCAAATAAGGAAGAAACTGGTCCAGCTTGACAAACTCACCTATATGGAAAACAAAGTGACCGGACTGGAAAATCATCTCTGGCTGGTTAATTCATCGGATTTTAATGGTGGTCCCAATAACTTTGAAAACAGACTGGATGAGTTCATTCTTGAAGCTGAAAACCGGGAACCTTTGAAATTTAATGTCAGGCTAGGGTATCTAGGAGTTCCACCAATAATCTCTGACCTTTACGACTTTTTTCTGGAAAATGATGCAAACGTGGTTTTCAACGAGATCCAACGTCAGTTTGCAATGCCGTATCTGGAAGAGAATCTGACTGACCAATATTTGAAATATACATATCCTTACAGCGTTTTCGACAGACTGGAAGATATAAAAGTAGAAATTAAAAAACGTAAACTAAATGCAGTTATCAGCTATTCGCAATCTTTCTGTCACCGTCAGATCGACAACATTCTCCTGAAAAAGTACATAGACATTCCTTTTCTTACTATCGAAGGTGATCAACCGGGTGATTTGGATGCAAGAACCAAGCTGCGAATCGAAAGCTTTCTGGATATGTTGAGATATTAGATAGAGAAAGCTGAATGGTACAAGAAACAAGTATAAAAGTGAAAATTAGAGAACCAAAAACAAAAAATGAATTCGATCAATATTACAACCTTCGCTGGAGAATTCTGCGTCAACACTGGAACCAACCGAAGGGTAACGAAAAGGACGAAAAAGAAAAAGAAAGCATCCATCTTTTGGTTTTTGATAAGGATAAAATAATCGGGGTTGGTAGAGGACACTTTAACACAAAGACCGAAGCGCAAATCCGCTACATGGCTGTAGAAGAAAGATTTCAGGGAAAAGGAGTCGGTACAAAAATATTGGAAACTTTAGAAAGAAAGCTGATAAAAAAAGGAGCAAGAACCATTATCCTGAATGCACGTGAGAATGCAATGAAATTTTATAAGAAACATAACTATAAAATTATTGGAAAAGGACATACTTTATTTGGTGTAATCAAGCATTTTAAAATGAGAAAAGAAATATGAAAGTAAACGGGAAAAATTATCGTACAGTTTGGATGGAAGGTTCTTCTGTTTTCCTGATCGAACAGAATCTGCTGCCATTCAAGTTTGAGATATTTGAATCAAAGAATTACAAAGAAACCTTTAAAGCAATAAAGAGTATGCTGGTTCGAGGAGCAGGAGCAATTGGTTCTGCTGCTGGATTTGCCATGGCTCAAGCATTTTTGGAAGCACCTGAAAAAAGGTTTTGGGAATTTGTGGAAAACGCTAAAAAGGAAATCGAAGCCACCCGACCAACTGCACAAAACCTTTTTTACGCAACCCAGCAAGTTTTTCTGAAAGCAAAAATGTCAAACGATCCTGCGGAAACAGCAATTCAAACAGCACAATCCATTGCCGACAAAGATGCAAAAGATTCTGGCAAGATCGGGGAATTCGGAAATGAACTGATAAAAGATGGATACAACATTTTAACTCACTGCAATGCTGG
>JAGLWO010000320.1 GCA_023133395.1 Candidatus Cloacimonadota bacterium
TGAATTTAGTTTCATTATCAATCTTTACCAGGATAGACCTCTCGAAAGGTAAGATATATTCTCTTTCAAAATCTAGTAAACAAGCAGTTAAAGACCTTGAAGACAGGCTGGTTATTAAAGCTTACTTTTCCAAAAATCTACCCGGAGAGTTCGCAGATGCCCGCAGATTCATACAGGATATACTCTCTGAATACCAGGCTTATTCCAAAGGAAAACTGCGCTTCGAATTTATAGACCCCAGCGATGAGGAAAACTTGAAAAAAGAAGCGCAGAAAAACCAGATATTTCCTGCTTCAATGCGAGTTGTCGAGAATGATAAACTTGAAATCAGGGAAGTGTATATGGGACTTGCATTCCTTTATAAAGATAAAACAGAATCACTTCCTCTTATACAAAACACACGCGGATTAGAGTATGACATAACTAAAATAATCAAAAAAATATCAGCAATCGGTTTGAAAAAAATCGCTTTCTTTGAATTAGAAAAGGAAGAGGAAGCTCCCCAAATACCCGGTTATCCCCAAACAAACGATGAATTTGCTACTGTACGACAGTATATCTCCGAAAGTTATGAGGTTAGTAAAACTGACCTGAGTAAGCCGTTAGACACTACTATTGATGCGTTAGTTTTTACCGGAGTTGAAGATTCATTATCAATGTATCAGCTTTATAACCTGGATCAATTTCTGATGGGAGGGGGGAATATTCTGTTTTTCCAGGACAGGATAAAAGCAAACCTGCAAACTCAGCAAGCAGAATCAATAAATTCTAACCTGTTCGACCTTTTCCGTTATTATGGAATTTCCATTAAGAGCAACCTGGTTACCGATGCAGTATGCGGGCATGTACAGGTTCAGCAGCAACGTGGTATTTTCAGAATGGCAACCCCGGTCAGTTATCCTTTCTTCCCTGTCATAAATAATGTAAACAAAGAAAACCTGATCGTGAAAAACCTCGATTATATGCAACTTATCTTTGCTTCTGAGATTGACACTACAAAAACAGGCAGCGACCTTGAGTTCGAACCTCTGCTTTACACTTCCCAGAATTCCGGGGAAGTAACATTGCCAAGGCTGGATATTTCCCTTCAAAATTATATGAACAGAAACTTGAAAAGAATGTTCATTGATCCTCCAAAGATCGTGGCAGGTATCTACATAGGCTCGTTTAAAAGCTATTTTATTAATAATTCTGAATTTATGGATATGATACCGGAAACTACCAACAGCAAAATATTGATCGTTACAGATTCAGACTTTATAAAAGAAGGCGCAGGTGCTGGTGTAAAAGGTAATTTAGACTTTGTTCTGAACGCAGTTGATTATATGGCTTCTGAAGAATCACTTATTGAAATTCGTTCACGAGAAACCGAGTTCAAACCGCTTAAAGAACTCAAAAGTGGAACAAGAAAATTCATAAAATGGCTTAATATCCTTTTCCCATCTATTTTCCTAATAATTATGGGTATTTTACATTATCGCGGTGAATTAAAACGCAGAAAGATTTTAGGAGAGCTTTATGAGTAAAAGACATAAAATATACATTGCTGTTCTGGCAGTAGTCGTTATCCTTTTCCTGATTACAAAGCTAAATGATAAAACCGAGCGTAAAATATCATTCTTTAACGTTGATTCTACAAAAATTGAACGAATTGAAATCACAACGATAGAAGATACCCTTAGGCTGGTAAAAAGGGATGATACCTGGTTTATTGAATACCCGATCGAATATCCTGCAAGCCCGAATAAAATAGAGAGATTCTTTGAAAAAGTATTAAGCATTAAAACTTCAAATCTTCCCATTTCGGAACAGGAAAGCTCTTTTGAGACCTACAAACTCACAGATAGTCTGGCTACAACTATCAAGCTCTATGGGAAGGACAACAAACTTCTCGATGTTTCTATGATAGGAAAAAGTTCATCATACTCCAATACTCCAGCCAGAAAACAAGGGAAAAATAAAATCTACCGATTAGAAGAAAATATCGCTTATGATATCAAAACAGAATCTTCAAACTGGAGAAAGCGAGAAGTTCTTGAACTGGATAAGGAACAGATTGCAAAAATATCTATTCTTTATGAAGAAATCGGATATGAATTATTTGCGACCGATACATTATGGCAATATGAAGATGGAGAGAATTCATTTTCTATTCAACACAATAATCCAGCTCTCAAGACCATCCTGAATTCTTTAGCCAAAGTAAATGTTTCCAAGTTCATTGACGAAGATATCGAAAATTATCTAATCAAACTCCAACAGCCTGATCTTGAGATCGGTATAAATATGTATGATGATAACAAATACTTTCTGCGTGCTGCACTCGATGATGGAAGCAAATATGTTCTCCAGGTTAATAATGAAACAGAACATTTATACACAATCTACGAAAACTGGTTGAAGAAATTCCAGAAGAAAGTTGAGGATTTTGAGAAATAAAACGCTTTTTCCCATTCCCAAGCCCCAGCTTGGGAATGGGAAGCCAGTTACCAAGCTGGGCAGCCTGTGTGAAAACTGTAGCCCGACACTCCGTGGCGGAAAAAAGAACTCGAAATATCGCTTAAGATAAACGAACTCAAGTTTAGGAGACTAATTTGAGTTCCCAAAATCAACGAAAATTTCATTTTCACACAGGCTGGGGGGCTTGGTAACCAGGATGTATAGGCAGGCAAGAGCTATCCCTTTCTCGGACAGAATAATTTACCCAATGAAATACAGCTTTGCTGTTTATTTTGTCAGGGTGTTCTGTCCCTACTTTTTTGAACACATGATAATCGGACTGCTCGGTTTGCCCCGTGAAATACAGCTTTGCTGTATATTTCTACAGGGAGAGCTATCCCTACTTAACTTTCCTAAAACCTCCTGCAGGCTTCTCAGGTCTCGAAAACCGGTTGATAGACCGACCTACTTCCGGCTGATCGCTAACCACGATCTTAAAGAATTTCTTTTCTTCTCCTGCCAAAGGATAATCATAATTCAAGTTTGTAACAGTATCTAGTAAGTGAGCTTCATCACAAATAAAATCGGGAGTGTCTCCGGCATATATCTTGTACCAGATACCATTTATTTCCGGATAGGAATTCCCTTGAAAAGTTCCATATTCTACTTCATCCCAGTTAAGATTGATGTTACTTCCATTTTGGGTAATATAAACCCGTGTTTCATCCGGGGCAATGTTATCTATCGAATAACCGGAATCGGGAAGTGAGGGATAATATATTAAAGTTACATCCGTATGAGCAACAACTTTGAAAGCAGAGTAATTAATCGAAACAACAATCGAATCTTTAAGAGTTGGAGCAATAATAGAATATTGAGCAAATCCCATTGCCGGAATTTGAGTAATAAATGTTAATACTTCATCATCTCTCTGCCAGTAATAGTTCTTGTCATTGTCCTTTGCTGCTTTTCCAAATATTTCCCGGGGATCTTCATATATCTCAGACAATCCTCTATCACCAGATATATCATCATATCTCCACACCGAATATGATTCGATCGTAACAGGTGAGCCGGGTACATCACAAGGACTTCTGTTCCATATAACCTGAACATATCTTCCCTGATCATCAGGAACATCCGTAACAGCAGTAATTGTTGGAACTCTATTAGATATATTAGAATAATAAGCTCCCATATCTGCAATTGTGCCGTCCGGGTCTAATGGTGACGCTGGATCTCCGGTATCGATACATGGAGAAGTTGGTTGCAGGTGATAATCTCCATTTGCAGGGTCCACAAATCGCGGATCGCTATCTATATTACCTGTTCCTACATAACCACCCCGGATATCAGAATAGGTTGCTGTAACAGAACCAGTAGAAATATATATCTCAAAATATGAATAATTCCATAGAATAGAATTTATTAAACTCGGATCGGATTCATAACAGCAAATCCCGCCACCACAACCAGTAGATGCAGTATTACCTGATATTGTTACATTCTGTAGAATCGGATTGGCATCAATATAACAATAAATCCCACCACCATATTCAGAAGAATTTCCTATTATTATCATATTCTGTAGAATTGGACTGGAACCACCACAGCAAATTCCAGCACCTCTTACACTATAATTACTTTTAATTATCAAATTTTCTAAAATTGGATTTGATAAATTCTTGCATGTAATTCCCCCTCCATAATAATCTGGTAATGTTCCACCACCTAACCCATTAGTAATTGTAAAACCACATAAGACCGCAGTAGAATCTTCACCATTATCAAAGGTTACAACACTTTCTGTACTATCTCCATCGATAATGGTTGAAGAAATATGAGTTGTATCCTGGGTTGTTAAAAATAACGAACCAAGCGTAATCAGTTTTCCATTAAAATTAATATTTTCCACATAAGTTCCGGGTTTTACAAGAACAGTGTCTGCACCTGCAGAAAAATTAATTCCAAGTTGTATAGTTGCAAATGGAAATTGCTCTGATCCATTTCCAGTTAGATCCGAACCGGTTGTAGAAATATACCAGACAGGACCAAAATGTTGATGAAAATAATACGCTCCCATATCTACTATTGTACCGTCAGGGTCTAATAGTGATGCAGGATCTCCGGCATCGATACACGGTGAAGTTGGCTGCAGGTGGTAATCTCCATTTGCCGAGTCCGCAAATAACGGATCGCTATCAATATTGCCTGTTCCAGTCCATCCACCCTGAATATCCGAATATGTTGCCGTAACAGAACCGGAAGTAATATAAATCTCTTGTGGTGAGTCATTCCACAAAATAGAATTTATCAAACTCGGATAGGAATTATTACAATAAATCCCACCACCATTATTTACAGCAGAATTACCAAATATTGTTACATTCTCTAAACTCGGACTGGAATCGTAACTGTAAATTCCACCTCCTCCAGAAGTAGCAGAATTACCTGAGATTGTTACATTCTGTAAACTCGGAATAGAATAAAGACCACAGTTAATTCCACCACCATCATCAGCAGAATTACCCGTTATTGTTACATTCTGTAGACTTGGACTGGAATACCAATAACAGAATATTCCACCACCATCATCAGCAGAATTACCTGAGATTGTTACATTCTGTAAACTCGGACTGGAAGAATAGCAGTAAACCCCACCACCATTGGTTGCAGAATTACCTGAGATTATTACATTCTGTAGACTCGGACTGGATTCAAAGCAGGAAATCCCACCACCGTTAGTTGCAGAACCATTTGTAATGGTAAAACCATATAAAACCGCATTAAAATCTTCACTATTAAAAAAAGTTACAACTCTACTACTACTGTTACCATCAATAATAGTTGAAGAAATATAAGTTGTATCCCGGGTTGTTAAATATAAAGAACTAACTGTGATCAGTTTTCCAAAATAATTAATGTTTTCCACATAAGTTCCGGGTTGTACAAGCACTGTATCACCATTTGCTGCGGCATTAATACCGAGTTGTATTGTTCCATAGTCTGCTGGTACATTAATAATGGTGGCGGATAGAAAAGATGATAAAAAACATGCGATAAAAATAAAAAATAAGGTTTTCCCCGGCTGTCGGGATTTCATAAGACTCAACATAATTTCCTCCTTTAAAAACTTGTTTTAAATAAAATATCATTCATAGTTTTTCAGACATCTCCAGCCTTCTCTGAACCACTCACGAGTGGTTAGATTCGTCTTGGCAAACAGGAGCTATCCCTATAATAATTCTTCATGCTTTTCTTATGTTCCCTCTCTTGTTCTTGAAGAGAGGGAAAGTAGGGTGAGTTTATTCAACAATTTATCCTTCCTAATCCGGCAGTTGCCGCTTGCAGAGATATTATTTAAACCCCTCTGCCCCGATAAATCGGGGCTTTCTCCCCTTTCCTCCTACGCCAAGGCTACGGCGGACAGGACCAAGGGGAGCGAATTGGTTGATAGTTCTTCCTGCTCCCGGCTGATCGCTAACCACGATCTTGAAGAATTTCTTTTCTTCGCTCATTAGTGGATAATCGTAATTCAAATCTGTAACTATATCTACCAGGTGAGCTTCACCACAAACAAAATCGGGTGAGTCTCCGGCATAGATTCTGTACCAGATACCATTTAGTTCAGGATATGAATTCCCCTGGAAAGTACCATATTCCACTTCATCCCAGGTTAGCCCGATATTACTTCCATTTTGTGCAATATAAACCCGTGTTTCATCCGGGGCAATGTTATCTACAGAATAACCAGAATCGGGAAAAGAAGGAAAATATATTAAAGTTACATCAGTATGAGCAAAAACTTTGAAAGCAGAGTAATTAATTGAAACAACACTCGAATCTTTAAGAGTTGGAGAAATAATAGAATATTGTACTAATCCCATTGCCGGAAGTTGAGTTATGAATGTTAATATTTCATCATCTCTCTGCCAGTAATAATTCTTGTCATTGTCCTTTGATGCTTCTTCAAATATTTCCCGGGGATCTTCATATATCTCAAATATTCCTCTATCACCAAATATATCATCATATCTCCACACTGAATATGATTCGATCGGAACAGGTGAGCCGGGTGCATCATAAGGACTTCTGTTCCATATAACATGAACACATCTTCCCTGATCATCCGGAACATCCGTAACAGCCGTAATTGCTGGAGCTCCCGGAGATCTGTCAAAATAGTAAGCTCCCATATCTGCAATTGTGCCGTCCGGATCTAATGGTGATGCCGGATCTCCTGTATCAATGCAAGGAGAAATATAAAGCAAATAATAGTTATTATTACCGGGGTCTATAAATAACGGGTCTGCATTTATATTGCCTGTTCCTGTCCATCCTCCTTCTATATCCGAATATGTTGCTGTAACTGAACCGGAAATATAAATATAGATCTCCATTTGTGCGTTACCCCACAAAATGGAATTTATTAAGACAGGATGGGAATCACTTCGACAGTAAATTCCACCACCGTGATTATTAACAGTATTACCTGTAATCGTTACATTCTCTAAACTCGGACTGGATCCAGAACAGTAAATTCCACCACCACCACATAGATAACCTCCTGAAGCGGTATTACCTGTTATTGTTACATTCTGTAGACTCGGACTGGAATAATTACCACAAGAAATTCCGCCACCAGATTCTACAGCAGAATTACCTGTAATTGTTATATTCACCAAACTCGGATTGGAATAATTAGAACAATAAATCCCACCACCATAATTAGCAGAATTACCTGTTATTGTTAAATTCTGTAGACTCGGGCTGGAATAATCCCAGCAGCTAATCCCACCACCATGATAATTAGCAGAATTACCTGTTATTGTTAAATTCTGTAGACTCGGACTGGATGAATTTATGCATGTAATTCCACCTCCAGAATAATCTGGAGATCCACCACCTAACCCATTAATAATTGTAAATCCGCATAAAACCGTAGTAGAATCTTCTCCACTTTCAAAAGTGACAACACTTTCTGTACTATCTCCATCGATAATGGTTGAAGAAATGTAAGTTGTATCGTTGGTTGTTAAAAATAACGAAGCCACTGCGATTAGTTTTCCATTGTATATAATGTTTTCTACATAAGTTCCGGGCTGTACAAGAACTGTATCTGTATTGGAAGAAGCATTAACTCCATGCTGAATTGTAGCAAATGGATATTGCTCCGATCCACTCCCCGTTAAATCCGAACCGGTTGTAGATATATGCCAGACAGGTCCTTCATATTGGTTGAAGAAATAAGCTCCCATATCTGCTATTGTACCGTCCGGATCTAATGGTGATGCTGGATCACCGGCATCTATACACGGGGAAGATAATTGCAGGTGGTAATCTTCATTACCGGGATCAACGAATAATGGATCTGTATCAATGTTGCCTGTTCCTGTCCACCCACCCTGGATATCAGAATATGTTGCTGTAACTGAACCGGCAGCAATAAAGATCTCCTGTGGCGAATCATTCCACAAAATACAATTCACCAAACTCGGACTTGAAGCACCACAGTAAATCCCACCACCATTAGTGCCAGCAGAATTATCTGATATCGTTACATTATCTAAACTCGGATTAGAATTACCATAACAGTCAAGCCCACCGCCACCATCACCAGCAGAATTACCAGTTATAGTTACATTTAATAAATAGGGACTGGAATTTAATTCACACTCAAGCCCACCGCCATAACTACTGGCTGAATTACCTGTTATAGCTACATTATTTAAATATGGACTGGAAAAACTTCCACAGTATACCCCACCTCCAAAACCAGAAGCAGAATTAGCTGTTATTGTTAAATTCTCCAAACTCGGGCTGGAATAATTATTACAGTTAATTCCACCACCACAATTTTCCGGATAAATTCCGGATGCTGAACCATATGCTATTGTAAAACCACATAAAACTGCTGATGAAACCTCACCATGATTAAAAGTTACAACACTAACACTACTTGTTCCAATAATAATTGTTGTAGAAATATAAGTTGGATTATGGGTTGTTAAAAATAAGGAACCAACTGTAATTAGTTTTCCATTGAAGTTAATGTTCTCAAAATAATATCCGGGCTGTACAAGTACAGTGTCACCATTTGCTGCTGCATCAATACCGAGTTGTATTGTGCCTTGGTCTGTCGGTACATTAATAATGTTGGCATACAGAAAAGAAGATAAAAGAATAAAGATAAAAAATAAGGTTTTCACGGTTTCCTCCTTTGAAAGCTTTCTCGGACAGCTCCAGCCTTCGTACAACTTCCGCCTTCGCTAAAGCTATGGCGTGACAGGTCGGCATGGCAGGCAGGAGCTATCCCTACTAAATAAATTCAATTCTCCCTGATGAAGAATTTTGATAACATTTTAATTAACAAAACAAGAAAATGTTTATATTTTATTTGTGTCAAACTTTTTTTGATGAACTGTCTCTCTGACGTTTACCTGCTTAAGGTAAGATTTTTTTTATAGAGTTCGTTCAATCCCCGATTAAATCGGGGACCTGATTGAATGAAACATTAAGAATGACCGTCTCGGTCATAATAAAAGCTATACTCGTTACCAAGCCCCAGCTTGGGAATGGGAAGCCAGTTACCAAGCTGGGGCTTGGTAACCAGGATGGTGAGTTTTAATACGTAGTGGACAGCTCCAACCTTCGTATAACTTCGGCTTGGCAGGCAGGAGCTATCCCTACTTAATTAATATCATTTTCTTAACTTTCTGAAAATCTTCTGCTTTCCCCGATGAATCGGGATGCAGGCACAATTTGTAGAAATAGATACCGGATGAAATTGTATTTTCATTCTTATCTTTCCCACTCCATTCAACTGAGTGATAACCTGGTTCCAGTTTTTCATCAAAAAGTGTCTTTACTTTTTCACCTTTAATGTTGAAAATTTCTAAATAAACATGACCTGCATCTTTTAAAGCAAATGTAATTGTTGTTCTGGGACTACGTCCGGCACCTGACGGATTAAATGGATTCGGAAAGTTATTTCCAAGTTCAGTTTTCAATGGAATTAAAAAATCATCTGTACTTGTTATTTCTACTATCACCTCATTTGAGGGTCCAGATTCATACTCGTTATACAACGCTGTTATGTAATATGTATGTATCCCCACAGGTACATTTAGGTCCATATAGAATAACTGAGAAAGATCTTCAGCTATAATGACTTCATCTCGATAGACATTATACCCGGTGCAATTCCGGGAGGGTTCTCCTTCTGGAGGTAACCATTGGAGTATAACCATATTTCCCACATTAACCTGATAAGTTAGGTTTGTTGGGGGTGGAAGAATAACTGTTACATTCTCTATATTGGAAGGATCGGATTCACCATCATTGTAAATTGCTGTAACATAATAGCTGTATTCACCTGCATCGAGTCCCGGATCGAAGTAAGTTGTAATCATAATGTCATTTATTTCTGCTATTTCTTCATCATCACGATATACCTTATAGCCAAGTAACGAGCGATTATCAGGAAAATGTGGGTTTCTTTTCATCCTTATATCAAAATCAGACTTATGTATTCCATTATTCCTATCTACTTTCGTGGGTATCCTTAGACCTTTATTATCATTATCAGAACCAGGTATATCCCATTCAAGTGTAACATCATTAAAATATAGAGAAGCTTGTAGATTCTGTGGTGGATCTGCAACTGTAGTTTCATAAAGAACAAAATCAACAACTGTTGTTTCCCATTCTCCCACAACTACATCTTCAACTATGGAAGTGATATACCCGGGAAGAATAGCACTTACATCATAAGTACCCTGAGGAACAGGAATACAGTAATCACCATTACTATCCGGATTTTTTATTACTCCTCCTGCTGTTACAATAACCTCCTCAATATTTCCCGGTCCTCCGTCCAGGGAAACATTACCAACAATATATCCGTGGGGAGATATAATTGCTTCACTGAGTAGAACATCATCAATAACCCAACCATTAATACCTTCAGAAATACCATCAAAAACAAAAGCCAGTTGGAAAGTTGCAGAACCTACATCTGGAGTTGAAATAGTAAAGTTCTCTGTAGTTGCAGGAAAATTTTGTGCAGACCAGGATGCTATTATATTCCAGTTAGAGCCATTGCTCGAAGTTTCTACACTAATAGTATATCCTCCGTTGATATCATAAAGAGCATGTTTGAATTCCAATTCCAATTCATTCGAACCCAGAGTAATAATGGGCATTGTTATTAATCTTTGTGTGCCCACTATAGGTGGATACCAGATAAATGCAGCTTCAGGTATTGTGCCACCTGCAAAATTTGAGTAAGATACTATCCAGTTATTTCCTCCCTCTGTGCTCCAGTCAATTGGTGGAAATACATCAAAGTTTTCAAATAGAGAAACCGGTATCTGGGCAATAAATAATGGAAAATCTCCACTACTTTCATAACTATAATCAGCACTAATTTCCCAACTGATTGTTGCTTCATG
>JAGLWO010000321.1 GCA_023133395.1 Candidatus Cloacimonadota bacterium
CCTTTGATAAATTTCTCCATCTTTATACCGCTGGGTGATATTTGTTTTGTAACCATATTTATTCACTATTTCCTGGGTGTATTCCACAATGTATATATCTGTGCTGGCAACCAATTGCAACTGATAATCTTTTTCTTCGATCACAACCAGTTCTTCTTTTACAGGTTCTATTACCTGTTCTTCAACAGGTTGTGTAGCGGGTGTTTCAACAGGTTCTACAGGTTTTTCTACCTCAACCTTTTTCTTACCACAGCTTAACAAACAAAGTAGAGATAAAGCTAAAAATATTATTACAAACAAGTTTAAAACCTTTTTCATAATTATTTCCTTTCCCAAATTTAATTCGATTTTATATTCCTAAAAAATAAAGTCAAGAAAATCTTGTTGGTTCAACCGTCTCGGTTGAACCTTATGTGGCTAATTGACACCGTTGCTTCTCTGTTGGTTCAGCCGGGACGGTTGAGCGAACGATGTGTTTCCCTTCTTTTTATCTAACTGTTATTTTATCAATTCTAATATCTTATTTGATTTTTCTATGAATGCTTGCAATTCCTTTCCTGTAAACCTTTTTTGTTCGAGTAATGCCAGTTCATGAATATATTTCACCAGGAGTTTTACTTTATCATTTTCTTCGCTATCATAAAACTTAAGAATCTTTTTGATAGTTTCGTTTTCTGGATTTACAACAAGTGTGTGGTTTTTGAGCATATCAGTTTCTTGAGGTTGATAGAGGTAGTTCATTTCCTGAAAACGCCGCATGAATTCGTTAAATACGATCATTGCTGGAATATTCTTTGATTTTAAGTATTTGATTTCTGTTTTAATCTCAAAGTATGTTTTATCCAGGATTTCATTAAAAGTTTTATCACCTAATTTTTCCCGGGCTTCAGGTGTAATATCATAAGGTTTGATATAAGTAAAATCATCTTTGGTTCGGATAAATGGAACTAAAATGGAAACCGACTCAGGATATTTTTTGATGAATCCTGCATAATTATCTTTATTGAAACTTGCTTCGATATTATCGTTTAAAGTTTGATTGAATATTTCCTTTATTCTTTCCGAAATACTTCTGTTTTTAGCATCAACGATTTCTGTTTTGTCTTTATCGATCAGACTCTCATTGATTTCCGAATCGATACGCACAAATGTCACATCACGGTTTTTCATTTCGAGATTTTGAAAAAAGTGGTTATCCAGAATGGAAGATGAGAATATAACTTCTATTCCCTGCTCCTTCATCATATCCAGATATGTGACTTGAGTATCTTCGCTCTGTGCATAATAGATCTTCT
>JAGLWO010000322.1 GCA_023133395.1 Candidatus Cloacimonadota bacterium
CCTAATTATACTGGTGGCGGCATCTACTGCGCTAACAACTCTTCACCAACTATTACTGGAAATACCATTACTGGGAACACAAGTTTGCTTGCCTGTGGTGGCGGTATCATCTGCATATACAACTCTTCACCAATTATCACTGGTAACACCATTACTGGGAACACAGCTGGTGAACTCGGTGGTGGCATCGAATGTGCCAACAACTCCTCACCAATTATCGCTGATAATACTATTACCCTTAACCATGCTCGCGCGGGTGGCGGCATCTCTTGCTACATCAACTCTTCACCAACCATCGCCAACAATACCATCACTGGTAATACGGTTGCTTACGCGGGTGGTGGCATTGTATCTGTCTACGGGTCTTCCCCAACTATCACTGATAATATCATCACGGGCAACGCTGCTGATAGCCTTGGTGGGGGCATAGGCTTCAGCGAATCTTCACCAACTATCACGCACAACACCATCGAGGGGAACACAGCCCCCTATGGCGGCGGTATCGCGTGCGGCTCAACCTCTTCAGGAACTATCGACAGTTGTACCATATCAGGAAATTCTGCAGTAGATGAAGGTGGCGGGATTTACTGTTCTAATTCCAGTCCGAGACTACAGAATGTAACAATAACAGGTAATTCTGCTGTTTATGATGGTGGTGGGATTTATTGTGCATATAATTCCAATCCACTTTTATTAAATTCTATTTTATGGAATGACATACCACAAGAAGTATATTTTCATCAAAATGGGGGTCCAAATTCAATCACAATTTCATATTCAGATGTTCAAGGTGGAGAAGCTGGCATTGTAACAAATAATAACGGTACAGTTTACTGGCTGGAAGGTAATATAGATGAAGATCCCTTATTTGTCGGAACTGGAGATCATCCTTTTATGCTTCAAGATCTGTCTCCCTGTGTTAATGCAGGAATTCCCGATACAACTGGTTTAAATCTACCTGAATTTGATCTTGCTGGAAATTCACGAGTTTTTGGTGGCAGGATAGATATGGGTGCTTATGAAAATCAGAATGTTATTGTAAATGCAGATGAAGATTTAATTCCATTGATTACAAAACTCAATCAGAATTATCCAAATCCATTCAATCCAACCACAACAATAAATTACTCTCTCAAAGAGAATTCAAAGGTCTCTATCAATATCTACAATATTAAAGGACAAAAAGTGAGGACATTAATAAAAGATAAACTTGAAGCTGGTAATTATTCTGTAATTTGGTATGGAAAAGATAATAATGGTAAATCTGTTTCAAGTGGAATTTATTTCTATAAACTTAAAACCGATAAATTTGAAAAAACGAAGAAAATGATCCTTATGAAGTAGCTCTTGACCCCCTCTTTAATTCTTCCCCTACCTTAGGGGGAGATAGTGGGGGTTGAAAGCAGGCGATTATCAGAACGTTAAGAAGATGTTGTTGTTGAAATAAATATCAGCTATCAGAAAAAACCCCGAAATTTTCGGGGTCAGGCTGTTTTCTTGTTCCTCCCGAAAGCTTTCGGGATACTTGGGAATATTCGTTTATTGCGAAGTTGAACTTCGCCCATAAATACGTCACTAAGTGCAACTTAGTAACGAGCAAAAAAAGCTCGCAATACATTCACCTCGTTATCAGCATTTCTTTCTTTTTACTTTTAATGATAATTGAAACTTCGTTGGGAACACAGATTATAGGGAATCGATTGCTCCAGCCCTGTTTAACGCAATACTGCAATCTGCAAGTTGATTCTTTCATTCGAACCTTCCCATCTTTGATCTCAACCACAATTCCATCTTCCAGTTTTAAGGTCTGGTCATCATTCAGATTGCATTTTTTAATGAACTTGTTGTGAAAATATATCTCAACTTCTTTTGCTTGAAGCTCGTTTTTTATTCCCCAGAGGAAAATCCCTGAAATGATTAGTAAAATAACGATGAGCACTATATCTGCAGGAGTAAATATTTTTTTCAGATTTTTTATCATTAACGGAATTCCCCATAAATCTTATGACCACATCCCGGGCAATTCCCACTAAGAATATCACACTTAATAGTCCATCCACGCTTGATGAGAAGATGTTTACAATTCGGACAGAGAGTATCTTTTTCTGTCATTACATTACCTATATAAACATAACTGAGCTTTTCCTCGGCAATTTCTCGGGCTCTTTTTAATCTTGAGATCGGTGTTGGAGGATTTGTCATTTTGTATGCAGGAAAATATCGAGAAAAGTGCAAAGGAATGTCCGGATTCACTTCTGCAACGAAATCTACAAGTTTCCTGATGTTTCCTTCCGAGTCGTTTTCATCGGTTACCAACAGGTTTGTTATCTCAATGTGGCAGTTTTTGGATGCTGTCCTAATTGTTTCCAGAACAGGCTGCAAACGAGATTTACAGATTTTTTTATAGAATTCATCATCCATTGATTTCAGGTCGATATTCATAGCATCGATATAGGGTAGAAGCTCGTTCAGCGGTTCCGGGTTAATAAAACCATTGGTAACCATAACGTTCTTGATACGATTTTCCTGAAGTAATTTAGCAGAATCGAGAACAAATTCGAACCAGGTTATGGGTTCTGTATATGTATAGGAAACAAAATCGCATTGATGCTGTTTGCTAATCTCCAGAAGCTTCCCGGGAGTAATATCCTGGGTGGGAACAACCTGCTGACTGGAGTTGTAATTCTGACAGAAATCACAGGAAAAATTGCATGAGTTCGGACCAATAGAAATTACACTCTCTCCCGGATAGAAGTGATACAACGGTTTTTTCTCCATTGGATCTATACTGATAGTTATTGTTTTGGCATAATTACTTGTATAAAGAACTCCATCAATGTTTTTTCTTGCTCGGCATTTCCCAGTACTACCTGGTGTCATAATACAGAGATGGGGACACAGTTCACATTGAACTTTCTTATTTGGTAATTTCTTATAATATCTGGCTTCTTTCATTTTTCTATTTTTTCCCTTTTTCGCTTTTTTCGTTTCGTCTTCAACCCCACGAATGAATTCATGGGTTTTTTCCGATCATACCATGATTTTAATCTTGGTGATCATAAACGCTACTTCAGATATAAAACTAACCACCACCAATTTCATAAATATTTGAATATTCTGATCTATATTTTCCTTTAAAAGCATATACACGATAATAATGTCTAAATTCACAATTGAGAATGTCATCCCAATTTATAACATTTTCCGAAGTTATACCACGAGCTATTTCCCATTCGGTGTCTTCAATTTTACGATCGATTTTAAATCCATCTTCGTTATCGCTTGTATCCCACCAAAATAGCCCAATACAATTAGAAGAATAGACCATATGTCCCAAAATTATTGGAGGAGAAATATAAGGCGGAGATGTAACTTTAGCACACGATATAAAAAAAATAAGAAATATAAATATGAATTTAACATATCTTTTCATACTATTTCCCTCATCCTATATATTTTACCAATATTTACAAGTTCATTTTCAAAATGTCGGAATTGAATTGTAAAGTCTTTTTTGTATTTTCTTCAAGCTGTTTTGTAAAAAGCCATGTTGTATTAATTTGAATTAGTTACTTTATAAAACTCATAAATAACATTTTGACTGTACTGTCCCAGACGATAACCTTGTGAATTCCATTTCTTGAAATCCTGAAGATTTTTAAACTCATGATAGGGACTTACAATCGATTCGATATCTAATCTTTCCGGTTTTTCATTGATCCTCACGATCAGGTCATTTGAATCAGTATCACCTTTTTTGGAAATTATATGTTCATAAAAATTCCGCATCATTCCAGCTCTCCAGAATGTGATAACTCTCTCTGTTGTAATTGTTCCTACGAGTTCTGAATTTTCCGGAA
>JAGLWO010000323.1 GCA_023133395.1 Candidatus Cloacimonadota bacterium
TGCAAATAATGTAACAGTTACACTATCTACTACTGATCTGTATGTAACCATTACCGATGATACAGAAGTGTATGGAGATATTCCAGCTGGTGTAATAGTTTCTGTTGATGATGGTTTTGCTTTTGATGTCGATAGTTACATTCCGGATGGTCATTATGTTTTATTCGATGTTTTTGCTACAGATGGAACTGATGTCTGGGAAAGTAGTTTCTCCGTCGAAGCTCATGCGCCTTTACTTTCAGCTGAAAATTTTATCATTGATGATGGGACCGGTAACAATAACGGAATACTTGACCCGGGCGAAATAGTTACTCTAACGATTCCTACTGCTAACGAAGGAAGTGCTAATTCTCCATCCGCAGTTGGCACTCTAACATGTGGTAACCCGCTCATCACAATTGATGATGAAAACTACACTCTTGGTATAATTGTTGCTGGAGGTAGTGAGGATGCTATTTATACCGTAACCGCAGATTCGGGAATTATGATAGGAACTCCCATAACTTTCATGTATGAAGTTGTAGCTGGCGAATATTCATTTCAATACAATTTCGCTCTTACTGTTGGTCTTATAGTTGAAGATTTTGAAACAAATAACTTCCTGAGTTTCGATTGGCAATTCGGTGGAAATGCAGACTGGTTTATAACAACTGGTGCTTATGAAGGTACTTACTGTGCTCAGTCCGGTGATATTAATGATAATCAGACTTCTTCCTTGTTTCTCGAAGCAAATGTTCTTTCCGATGGTGAAATAAGCTTCTATAAGAAAGTCTCTTCCGAAGGTGGCTGGGATTTTCTGCGCTTTTTCATAGATAACACTGAGATGGGGTCCTGGAGCGGAAATGTCAGTTGGAGTTTGGAAACCTATCCTGTCACTGTAGGTGAACACACTTTCAGATGGGAATATGACAAAGACTATTCTTTAAGCAGTGGCAATGATTGCGGTTGGATAGATTATATCGTTTTCCCAGCAATGGGAGTTGGTCCGATAGGAACAATAGCAGGACATGTAACTCTCACCGGAGGTT
>JAGLWO010000324.1 GCA_023133395.1 Candidatus Cloacimonadota bacterium
ATCTATGAAAATATCCTGATAAAATATTCTTCTATAAAAACCTATGAAGCGAATTTTATGCAGGAGAACTACTGGAAAGAACTGGATACATTTAAACAATCCTATGGAAAAATATATTACGACAGTTCACATATGCTACTGGATTATGAAGAACCTGCAGGACAAAAGCTTCTAATTGTGAATAGTGCCATTACGATCTATGAACCATCTTCAAATCAAGCTTTGATATCAAATGAAATTAATATGGAACTAAGACCCGTAACATTTATTTCTCAATATTGGGATATTTCTCAAAAGGAATTGATAGAAGAAAATGAGAAAAGCATTAAAATAAAATTTATTACACCTGAAAAAGAACAGATATTTATTCACTTGAATGATTGTCTTATAACCGAGTTCTTGATTTTGGATGAATTCGAAAATAGTGTAGTTTATAAATTCTCTTCGGAAAAAATCAACAAGCAACTTCCTGAGAATATCTTTCAACTTAATTTACCTGAAAATACTAACATTATCGACAGCCGAAAATAAAAACTTTACAAAAGTTTACCATAATTGCTATTCTGAAACTGCAGAATGAATAAGAAAATATACTACTCTTATTCAAATATTGAGTGATATAGTTTTTTAAGGAGCATAAAATGATAGCATTAATTATGGCAGGTGGTGTGGGAACGAGGTTCTGGCCACTCAGTCGGAATTCTAAACCAAAACAGTTTTTAAAAATTCTTTCTGAAAAGTCCATGTTACAGATAACAGTGGATCGTCTACTTCCAAAAATTAGAATGGAAGATATTTATGTTGTAACTGCTCAATCTCAGGTGGAACTAACTAAAAAGCATTTGCCCCAGCTTCCTGAAGAAAATATTATTATTGAACCATTTGGAATGAACACTGCTCCCTGTATTGCCCTCAGTGCTCAATATCTAGCTCGTAAGTACGATAAATCGGAAAAAATGATAGTATTGCCTGCCGACCATTTAATTGCCCGTAGAGACGATTTTTTGAACTCTCTGGAAATAGGAGAAATTTCTGCTGAAAAAGATAATCTGGTTACGTTTGGAATTAAACCAGACTATCCTGCCACAGGTTATGGCTACATCGAAGCTGGCGAAAAGATAGATGACCAATGCTTCTTCGTTAAACAGTTTAAAGAAAAGCCAGATCTGGAAACAGCAGAATCTTTCCTAAAAGCAGGTAATTTCTTCTGGAACAGTGGTATGTTTATGTGGAAGATCGAGACCATTCTTAAAGCTTTTCAGGATTACCTCTCGAAAGTTACACAGATACTGGAAAAGATAGAAAATAAATGGAATACTAAAGGATTGACTGCGGATATTTCCTATGAATATTCTGGAATGCCAAAAGTTCCTGTCGACGTCGGGATTATGGAAAAAGCAGAAAAGCGCGTTGTAATCCTGGTAGATTACGGCTGGAGTGATGTGGGAAGCTGGAAAGCGCTCTATGATATTTCCCAAAAAGATGAAAACAATAACGTTCTTAAATGTAAAAATGAAATAATTGAAAGTAAAAACAATTATGTAAATTCAGAGAAATTTGTCGCTCTCGTTGGTGTAGAGAACATGATTGTGATTGATAGCGGTGATGCGCTTCTCATTGCTGATAAAAGCTGCTCTGAAGATGTGAAGAAAATAGTTGAAAAATTAAAAAAGGATGGAAAAGAAGAATTGCTGTAAAACTTGAGTTAAGTTGTCCAGCAGCTGCCGGACGATCTTGACTTAAGTTGTTTTCAATCAACTTAACACAAGATCTTTCAGACTTGTGTCAAGTTTCAACAGGGCAGCCTGTCTTGACTTAAGTTGAACAGGAGGTTATTATGAAAAACCTTATATTTATTTTTATTCTCATTTTTTGCAGTACTTTTCTTTTTTCACAAACCACAATTCCCGGCGGACCAGTTTGGGGTACCTGGGATTTGGCAGGTTCACCTTATTTAATTGAAGGAGATATTGTCATTTTACTTGATACATTGATAATAGAACCTGGAGTAACAGTAATATTTCAAGATCATTATAAATTCAATGTAGGTATAGGGGATTTTGAGGGACAATTACTTGCTATAGGTGCAGAACAAGATAGTATATTATTTACAGCTGCAGATCCTGATATTGGTTGGTGTGGAATTCGTTTTGAAACCGAACTTTCTTATTTAGATTCTTCCAGAATAAAATACTGCCGGATTGAATATGGAAAAGCTACCGGAACAGGAAATGATACTAAAGGAGGGGCAATATATTGTGATTTATTTTCAGAAGTAGAAATAGCTTATTGTAATATAACTAATAACTATACAGAACACCCTGATGGAGGTGCGATTTACCTAGAAAATTCTGAACCGTTGATTCATCATCTCAAAATTCAAAATAATGAAAATGGCGGAATATTTTCGAATGAATTATGTTCTAACATTTCGGAGTCAAAAATATGCAATAATACGAATTATGGATTAAAAAAATTTCATAAAATTATAAACTGTGAGGTTTTTAATCATGAATATGGAATTATATACTCAGAAGTTATTGAAAATTGTAAAATATTCGACAATGATTACGGGATTATAGATATTCTTGGAGAGACAAACGACCAGATAATAATTAATAGTTTTATTTCTAATAATGAATATGCTATGAATTATGATAATGGTTGGTCAACAGGAAATTATGAACTTGTCGGTTGTGTTATTACAAATAATGATCATGGATTGTTTAGCAGTTGCGGTTTCGATATGAGTGTAGTGAATTGTACATTTGCCTATAATGATGATTATGGTATTCATATTTGGGAGTATCAAAGTCAGCAACCCAGAAGTAATGTAAGTATATTAAATACAATCTTTTTTATGAATGAAGATAATATAGAGATAGAATTGTTTCCCAGATTATCAGTATCTGTTGATTATTCATTGATTAATGATGCTCCCACTGGCGTTAACATTGGAGATAATTGTATAACTGGTAATCCTGATTTTGTTGACCCATCTTCTGGAGTTGGATCGAATTATAACGGACTTATAGCAGATTGGTCATTGGATAATACTTCAATATGTATAAATCAAGGAATTCCTGATACTACCGGATTAAATATCCCGGAATTAGATATAGCTGGAAACCCACGCATTTATCAGGGAGATATTCCCCGAATTGATATTGGGGCTTACGAATTCCAAGGTGAGCCTCAGATAGGAATTGATAATTTTCAATTGCCAGTTGTCAATTTTCAATTGTCGAACTACCCTAACCCCTTCAATCCTGAAACAAAAATTTCCTTCTCTATAGCCGGTTCTGATGATAGAGAGAAAAATGTTTCAATTACAATCTACAACATCAAAGGTCAGAGAGTAAAAAAGCTGGTTAAAGAAAAAATGAAACTCGGCAGATATTTCATTATCTGGAACAGTAAAGATCAAAACGGTAAACCCGTGTCCAGCGGCATCTACTTCTACCAACTGGATGTCGAAGGCAAAACCCGAAAAACCTGTAAAATGCTTTTGTTGAAATAATATAAAACTTGAATTAAGCAGGCTTCAGCCTGTCTTGACTTAAGTTGAACAGGAGGTTATTATGAAAAACCTTATATTTATTTTTATTCTCATTTTTTGCAGTACTTTTCTTTTTTCACAAACCACAATTCCCGGCGGACCAGTTTGGGGTACCTGGGATTTGGCAGGTTCACCATATTTAATCGAAGGAGATATTTTCATTTTTCTTGATACACTAATCATAGAACCAGGGGTAATAGTAATATTTCAAGATCATTATAAACTCAATGTGGGTTTATCGGGATTCGATGGACAATTACTTGCTATAGGTACAGAGCAAGATAGTATTTTGTTTACTTCAGTAAACCCTGATATTGGTTGGGGTGGAATTCGTTTTGAATCCGAGCTTTCTTATTTGGATTCTTCCAGAATAAAATATAGTCGAATAGAATATGGAAAAGCTACTGGAACAGGGAATGACACAAAGGGCGGGGCAATATATTGTGATTCATTTTCAGAAGTAGAAATTGCTTATTGTAACATAACTAATAATTATACAGAACACAATGATGGTGGAGTTATTTATTTAGAAAACAGTTCACCTAATCTGCATCATCTGAGAATTCAAAATAATGAAAATGGTGGAGTTTTTTCGAATGATCATTCTGCTTCCCTTTCAAATTCTGAAATTTTGAATAATTCAGAATATGGTGTTTTCCAGTTGTATCAGCTTGAAGAAAGCATAGTAGATGGACATGATAATATTGGAATTAGAAACACAAATTATATTAAAAGTTGTATCATAAAAAACAATTCTTATGGAATTAGATCCTATTATGGGATTCAACACACAGATGTTGTTAATTGTATTGTAGTTAATAACGTACACGCAATATATGCTTCGGATACTGAAGTAGATGTGATTAATTCATTAATTGCAAATAATACTCACGGTATTTATTCTTATGGTTACTTTTATTCTCCAAATGCAAATATTCTGAATTGTACTATAGTAAATAATTTTAACTGTGGCATATACATTTTTTGGGGAGAATATATTCGAGAACCAGGCAGAAATGCCTGTAATATTCTAAATACAATTTTATGGGGTAATGGTGGTAACGATATATATACAATTCTATACTTTGTGTATCAAGTTAATGTAGATTATTCCTGTATAGAAGATGAGCTTCAATCTAATATTAGTGTTGGCGATAATTGTATCAATAATAGTCCATTGTTTGTTGATCCAACTCCTGGTTCAGGTGTTACCTATAATGCAATGAATGCAAACTGGTCTTTAAGTTCGAATTCATTATGCATTAATCATGGAATTCCAGATACAACGGGTTACAATATTCCAGCGTATGATTTAGCTGGGAATCCAAGAATATATGCAGGAGATAATCCCATAATAGATATTGGAGCTTATGAATTTCAGGGTGAACCAGACCCGATTCCTGAGATTGAAATAATTCCTGATGAATTGAATTTTGGTTCATGGTTAGTGAATAATTATTCAGAAATATTCGAAAGCAATATTTATAATATAGGATTCGCACCATTAATAATTGATTCAATCACTGCACCCGAAGGTTTCTTTATAAAGAGACCAGACGATCCGGATTTTGTTAGTACAATTCCATCATTCTCAATAGAAATAGATGATTGTGAGCAATTACAAACGATTTTTTTACCTGAGGCTGTTATAGCATATAATGATACCATAAAACTGTATTCGAATGATCCTGATGAATATATTTCGACCATATCTGTCTCCGGAGAAGGAACGATAATTGATACAACAATTCAGGGAAATATTAGTGAAGATATTATAATTGAAAATGATATCTATGTTGTAGGAAATGTTACAATTGTGAATGGTGTTACATTAACCATTCTACCGGGAGTAAATGTTATTGTTACAGGAGGATATTCTATTAATATTCAGGGTAGAATCTTAGCTGAAGGAACCGAACAGGACACAATTTATTTTTATAGAGAAGATAATTTGTGGGGAGGGATAAATTTCATTCAAACTCCTGCTTCCAATGATTCATCTAAATTTTCATATTGCAAGATAACTAAAGCTGCTGGTGGTGCCATAGATATTGATTCTTTTGATAAAGTAATTATTTCTAATTGTACTATCAGGAATAATAGAAGAACCGATCATGGTGGAGGGATTAATTGCTTAAATGCAGAATTGAATATAAGAAATTCAAATATTTGCAGAAATTTAGCAATAAACTATGATGATTTTGCAACCTGTGGTGGCGCTATTTATCTTGAAGATTCTTATCTAAAATTAGAAAAGTGTATCATTTCAAGGAGTTTTGTTTATGGTGATTATGAATGGTCTGGTGGAGCCGGAGCCGGGATGTATATAATTAATTCATCGTGTGATATGACGGATTGTGAAATATATGGTAATTATTCAGTTTTTAATGGTGGACCAAGCTGCGGTGGTGGATTATGGGCTTATAATTCGCAGTTAGATATAAATAATACAATTTTTAGAGATAACGAAATGACTTACGGTGCTGGAATTTTAATAGATGATTGTAATCTCTTCATTAGGAATTCTTTATTTTTCGATAATAATGCAGATGGTGTTTCTTGTGATGGTGATTCTTATGTGGAGATTATCAATTCAACTTTATGTAATAATTACGGTTATGGATTTGCAGGTGCTGGAGATAATCTGTATTTTATAAATAGCATTTTTCAAGGTAATTATTTTAATCAAATCGGAATTTCTGGAGGTTATGGGGGTCATGGGATTACAACCGCAGATTTCGAATATAATTGTATTGAAGATGGGATAAATGGAGTTATAATTAATAATCCGTCTTGGGTAATTCTCAACTGGCTAGAAGGCAATATCGAAGATGATCCTCTGTTCATCGATCCTGAAAATAGGAATTTCCATTTTTTCAGCGATTCACCCTGTATAAATACTGGCACTCCCGACACTACCGGATTAAATCTTCCCGAATATGACCTGGATGGCAATCCTCGAATTTATGAAGACCGTATCGATATGGGCTGCTACGAATGGCAGGGAACAGAAGTAGAAAATGACCAATTACCAATGACCAGTTACCAATTACAAAATTACCCCAATCCCTTTAACCCCGAAACCAAAATTACCTTCTCTATAGCTGGTTCTGACGACAAAGAGAAAAAAGTTTCAATTACAATCTACAACATCAAGGGACAAAAAGTAAAAACGCTGATTAAAGAAAAAATGGAACCCGGCAGACATTCCATTATCTGGGATAGTAAAGATGGAAACAACAAAACTGTAGGCTCAGGCATTTACTTCTACCAACTGGATGTTGATGGCAAAACCAGGGAAACCCGGAAGATGTTATTACTGAAATGAGTTAAGCAGGAGGTTCATTCTTTTGACATTAAGAAGTAAAGCTATCTGTGAATCCATGAGATTCTTCGAGAGTAATGCTACAAGAGACCTCAGAAAGGTAGTTAATGATATTAAGTCCCTAACCTTTCAGACGAGGGATTCAGGGTGAGGTCATGAAACTCGCAGTTATTGGCTCAAAAGAGTTTACAGATTATGAAAAGTTGGTTTCAATTCTGGATAAAGAAAAGGATGTATCTATGATCATAAGCGGCGGAGCCTTGGGTACAGATACCCATGCTAAACAGTATTCCTCCCAGAATAAAATAAAATTCCTTGAGTTCCCACCCGATTATAAAAAATATGGTGACAAGGCGAAGTATATACGTGATAAATTGGTTGTAGAACATTGCGACAAGATCATTGCTTTCTGGGATGGTAAATGTGAAGGAACCAAATACACAATGGATTATGGGAAGAAAATAGGAAAGCCAGTTAAAATAATTAGGATATAAATGAAAAAAGTAATTATAACTCTCATAGTACTATTAATTTCAGTAGTAGTATTTTCGGAAAATGCTTTGATAGACAGCCTGCAAGCGGAAGTTGAAAAAAATACAGGTACTAATAAAGTAATTGCACTTAACCTGCTTTCCAAGGCTTACTGGGAGATCAACCCGCAAAAAACCCTTGAATATGGAAACCGGGCATTAAATCTGGCTAAAGAATTAGATTACAAAAGAGGTGAAGCTGAAGCGATAAATAATATCGGTGGTGCTTATTATTACCTGAACGATTTTGAGATGGCAGTGGAATATTTTGTTCAATCACTGGAACTACGAAAAAAGATTGGTGAAAAGGCAGATATAGTAATAGCTCTCAATAACCTTGGTATAGTGAATGAGAGCATGAACGATTATAACCAGGCGCTGTACTTCTACCTGGAATCATTGAAGCTGGAAGAAAAGATCGGGAATAAGTTGGGAATTGCCGGCTCATTGAACAACATTGGAATTGTGTACAAGAATCTGAGTAATTTTAATAAAGCTCTCGAATATTTTTTGCGTTCACTGCGGATATATGAGGAGACGAAAAATCTGCCAGGCCAGGCTGCCACACTAGACAATATCGGAATGATTTTTAGGAATCTTACAAACTATGAAAAAGCATTGGAATACCATTT
>JAGLWO010000325.1 GCA_023133395.1 Candidatus Cloacimonadota bacterium
AAAACTTTGCATAAAGTTCATTAAATAATAATATTTAAATAGCGGAGGAAAGATGAAAAGAACATTCAAAGTAATGGTTATTATTTTGGTTTTAAGCTCATTTACATGCTTATTATTGGGAAGTTCACAAAACCTGACAGCAGAAGGTAAAAGAAACCTTCGTTCTGCTAAAATGCACCTGAGCGGACAGAGATATGAAAAGGCTCTTCCTTTATTTGAAGCAGTTTTGGATGAAAATCCACATCATATCGAAGCTTTAGAGAGTGTTGCAGGTATTTATTATGATGTAAAAAAAGATTATAATAATGCTCAAAAATACTATACCAAAACTATTGAAGAAATTAATAGTATTTTTGCAGAGTACGAAGATTTAAAGAAGACTGATGAAAAAGCAGCTGGGAAATTCTACAAAAAGAATATCAAAAAGGAAAAACTTGAAGACAAACTTGATCAAGTCACAAAGCTTAATAGCAGTTGCTGGACTAAGATGTTTTTATTTGCTCAGGAGCTTTTTGATAACGAGGAAATTGATAAGGCTATTATACAATTTGAAGCTTTGTATGAAATCGCTCCTGACAGTTCAAAAACCCTCAAAATGCTAGCCTATGCTTACAATAAAAAGGAAGATAATGAAAAATCTCTTGAATATATGATCAGAGCAGCAGAACTGGACATAAATGATGATATAGCTCGAACCCAGATAGCAAATACTTTGTATGAGAAAGGAGAATATGAAAAATCTATAGAATGGTATAAGAAAGCTGCTGAAATAAATTCTCAGAATATTGATAATCATTTCAATATGGCTTTAGCTTATTCAAAATTAAAAAACAATGAAGGAGCCTATGAAGCCTTTAAAAAAGTTGTAGAAATTAATCCTGATAATCTCGATGCTATCCTTAATATAAGTAATTATGCAGCAAAGACTGGTAATATAGATGAATCGATCAACTACCTGAAAAAAGCTGTGGAAATCGATCCTGAAAATACCGACATAATCTCTTTCCTTAGCTATAAACTAGCTCAAGAAAAAAAATATGAAGAACTTCTTAAGTACGCTGAAATTTGGCACAAGCTTGACCCTACCTCTACTGAGGCTCAGCAATTGATAAATTTAGCAAAACAAAAAAAGTAAAAAAATAATTTCTACATGCGAAAGTGGCGGAATTGGCAGACGCGCTGGACTTAGAATCCAGTCCCGATTTTCGGGATAGGGGTTCAAATCCCCTCTTTCGCACCATTTATTGCAAACTGAAAACTAAGTTTTTACAAAAATAAGGAGAATGTGTGAAAACTGAATTAAAAGACATCAGCCAGTGTGAAAAAGAATTAACTATAACTATCGATTCCCAGGAAGCTTTGAACGAATATAATAAAGTTCTTAATTCATTCAAAAATTATGTGGTAATGCCTGGTTTCAGAAAAGGGAAAGCTCCTATCTCGATGATAGAAAGAACTTACGGTGAACACGCAAAAGAAGAATTCTACAACCAGAAACTTGGTGATTTTTATAAAAAAGCCATAGATGAAAAAGATGTGAAACCAATAAATCAGGGTGAAGCTACAAAGGTTAAATGGGAAAAAGGAAAAGACCTGGTTGCCACTTTTAAATTCGAAGTAATGCCTGAGATTAAAATTGAAAAATATAAAAACCTGAAAGTTCCTTTTGAAGAAACAAAATTCAAAAAGGAAATGGTGGATGCCACGATCGAGGATTTCCGCTATCGGATGGCAAACGAAATCACTCCCGAAACTACCGAAAAGAACGACATTATTAAAGCAGGAATAAAATTCCTGGATGATGAAGGAAAAGTAACCAAAGAGATCGAGAGGGAATTCATTCTGGGAAATAATTCCTATTCAAAATCTTTTAACATAAAACTCACCGGGCTAAAAATTGACGATGAGATCAAAACAAAGCTATTCGCTAAAGACCAGAAAATAACTGATAATGAAATAAATGAAAAATTCATAAATAAAGAATTCCTTGTAAAAATAAAATCAATCAAGAGAAAAATCTTACCGGAATTAAATGATGAATTTGCCAAAGACCTTGAGTATAATTCTTTGAAAGAAGTCAGGGAAAAAGTCACTGAGGAGTTACAACTCAAACTGAATAAAGAAAATAAAGAAAGAAAAAGAAATTCGATTATCACGAAAATAATCGAAGAAAATCCTTTTGATGTTCCAAAATCCATGATTATAAATTATGCTGAAAGCCTGGCAAAACCATATGTAGAGAAATACAAGATCGAACTGGAAAAAATTATACCAATGTATATGGGAATTGCTGAATATAATTTGAAAAGTCACCTCATTCTGGAAGAACTTAAAAAGAAAGAAAAAATAGAAATAACAGATGAGGATAAAGAAGAAATTATCAAGGAAGCTGCAGACAATCTTAAAATGGAACTTGACAAATATAAAGAAATGTATAAAAAACAGATTAAGAGTGATGAGTTTAAGTTTGCAGTAGAAGAAAGGAAATTGATAAAGTTTCTTCAAAAGCACTCTAAATTCGTTCCTTATCCCAAAGAAAAAAAGGAACAATCCTCCTACGCTGAAGCTACGGAGGATAAAGAAGAAAAGAAGGAGAAATAAATGGCTTACGTTCCTATTGTTATTGAACAGGATGGCAAGG
>JAGLWO010000326.1 GCA_023133395.1 Candidatus Cloacimonadota bacterium
CCAAGTAGGAACTGGATCCTTCCAATGAGAAGGGAGATACGTGCCATTACTGTGTAACCGAATGACGCACCAAATCCAACCATCATATACCAGATGCCAACGTTTGTTACTTTTCCATAAACTCCTTTGTGCTCCCTCGAGAAGAAGAAATACAACAGGATAGAAATTGTTCCTATAAAGATGAGGATGGTGTTGATGTTATCAAAAGGTAGCATAGCACTTCGCATCTGAACAAGTACGTAAGAATGCATTGAAAGTGGAACACCCATACCTACAATAGCCATACCAAATACAATTGGGTAACGGGATAACCAACTGAGATTTTTTGAGAATCTGAATACGTAAAGTGAACCCATTAAGGCAGGGATTAGTATCCAGAATTTACTCTCTACAAAAATAGGTCTGTAAACAAAGGGGGTAAAAACATCTTTGTAAATCAGGGGAATTGCGTATCCCATTGAAACTCCGACGAAAACAGCTTCAGCAAATTTGTAGAACGGATTATCTTTATATAAGAACGAGAATATACTTAACGTAAAGAACGCTGCAATAAAATTACTAATTGTTTCAAATGACATATCTTCCTCCTAACTTACTTTCTTTGTTTTTCTTTTGCTTACGAAGTATCCGATATTTCCGAGTACAATAAAAACGATTATCATTATATGAGCAACAGTTTGAGCATTCATACCGATACGAGCAGTTTTATGCTGGCGGTTTTTAATATCAGACATCTTAATCCAACTTTCTTTAATAATTTCTTTACTGAATTCACGGGGAGCAGGTTTTAAAATGCCATTCTCATCTAGCTCCTTGTAAGTAGCAAATACATCGACAAGTTTTTCATATTCAGCTGCTCCTTTAAGACCACCTAACATTCCAGTGAGCTGCCCGGATTGGAGATAAATATAATTATCAGCAGCCATCACAGCAGTAACCCCCAGAGCCACATTAGCTCCAAATTTTGCTCTTGCATAGGTTATCCAGCGAAGCCCTGCAGCGGAACCGGAGAAGTCGACTATTAAGTTCATCTCATTGTAGTTCTTTATTTCTTTCATAATTTCCAGGTTTTTTACGATTCTGCCTTCATCGTCTGTTTCCACAGCATCAGCGATATCATCACCCATCTTAAGAAGCAATGGAACGAATATAGCCCAGGGTTTATATCCAAAGTTGACATAATCTATTCCAGATTGTACTTCATAACCTTCTTTCGCGACCTGAAGAGCATAATCCATAAGCGGTTTAGCTTGTGGAAGGAAACAGATTGTGAATACCGGAATATTTCTTTCAAAACAATGTCTTAAAATTGCAACTTCCATAGGGAAAAGCTCTGCCATTGTGGAAGCATCATGAGTAAATGATAAAAGGACTGCTCTGTCTTTTCTGCCTGCAAAGGAGTCTATCTTTTTGTATATATTTTCAGATGGTTCTGTAACATAAGTTTTGGAGTTGAATGGAATAAGAAAAGGAATAATAATTGCTAATGCTACCACCAGGAAAATATACCTTCTATCCAGAGCCTGCATTCTTTCATAAAAGCTTATTTTCTTTTCAGCCATATTAATCACCTCCACCCAGATAGGTACGTTCAATTCCAAGCAGAATCTTGAGTGATGTAGCTGTCATTCCCAAGCCCACACCAAGAGCAATTCCTCTTTTTGCTGCCAGGTTAGGAACGTTTAAAATCCAACTTGAAATTTCTGGAATCCACTTGGAAATTTTAATGCCTATAGGAACCTGACCCAGCATGACGATCATAGCTGCAATAAGAAGGACAGTAGCCTCTGCTGAACGTGCCCGGAATGCTTTATAAGCAGCAGATGCGATATAGAACGCCAGCAATGAGAACATGGTTGCACCCATTGGCATTTGCACGTTTTTGAAAAGCCACATGAAAGGTGTACCTTCTTGAGTTCCCCAGATGAACCCAATAGCACCTGTTCCTACTAAAGCAAGCATTGTTACAACACTATATTGCCAGTTAGGGACCTTACGTTTTATTTTTGTGGAATGGACCATCGTCAAACTCATTATTCCCAGTAGAACCATGAAGGGGGAGATTGCTTTAATCCAGGTCTGATACCAGTCAAAAAAATCTGAGGATACTTTGTGCGGAACGAACGTGTGTATAGCGAATATAAAACCGAGAACTATTACTATTAATAATGGTATTTGTCTTTTCATTTATCCTCCTATTTTTCCGGGAATGCGTTTATCAGGAATGTTAAATGGGTTGATGAAAGTATTGTGCCTGTTATGATAAAGAACAGAATCAACACTTTAAGGTAATCCACAGCTTTAAGAGTTCCCAGTTGTAATGGTTCTCTTGCCAGGTAAGCAGAAGCTGCGTATAATTCCTCACCAATCAGTGTATAGTCGCAGGTGGTAATAAAGAATGGGATTTGAGTTACTGCATCTGTACCAGATATCTGAATTGCTCCAGTTGATGCACCGGTTTCAGTCATAAGAAGAGCTTCTGCCCAGAACATTCCCATATAGAAATTAGTGGCGGTTTTTTCACGCACCATTATTCCATTCACGCCAGCAACGAATGCAAACTGAGCGGTTGTAATAAAGAATACACTACCCTTATCATATGTGTCAGGTCTTCCTGCTTCAAAGTGTGCTTCTTTAACAATTTCCTGAGCAATGGGAAGTACCAGGTAGTCACGGCATGGAACAAGAATTTTTGTATCATATTCTGCAGCTTTTTTGGCAACTTTACCTAAAATAGCTAAACCTGCTAAAGTTGCCACATCTCCAATACCAGAAGTTCCGGGAACGAAGAGAATGGGTTTACCCATCTCAGTTGCACGACCGATAGCATTATCAATTTCCTGAATTCCTGCAATTGGACGAATGAATAAATCCTTACCCTGTTTTGCTTTCTTGATCAGAGCAAATACGAGCAATCCAAAAATAAGGGAAGTGATCAACGCAGGTAACATTTTTTTATTAAACCAGTTCGAACGGGGATGGAAATGAGTTTTACCAAAGCCTAAGAAATATGCGAAAAATTTATCCTTTTCATCAGTAGGTTTAATATCCTCACGGATATAGATTTCTGATTCTGAGAAGTGACCTTTTCCATCTGTTTTAACGATCTTATATACAAATGTGTTTTTTGCATAATGGCGTGCTTTATCCAGGAACTTAATTCGCTTCTTTGGATTTTTTATACTTGCAGCCTTTTTCAGTATTGGATTGGTAGTCATAATAGCTATCTGTTCTTCATAATCTTTGATAGCGTCATCGGCATTCTTAATTTCTTCTTCAGTTTCGAGTGTGTCTTTGCTTGCAGTTATTTTTGCTATTTCTTCCTTATATGTTTTTAAAGTGTTCTCTACTTCTGAAGAGAAAAGATTCGAACTTACAGATTTATCCATTTCATCTTCGAGATGACTAACAGAGAATGAGGGTCTAACTAAAAAAAGTCCTTTTTCAATATCATAATGTTTAACTAGTTTAAAATGAGAGTTAAGATACCTTATATTATCGAAAATCTCTCTTTGAGTACCAGCTACTTTTTTTGATATTCGCCATTCTTCATCATAGTAGTTATGTTTATAAATGTAATAGCTATATTTTAATAAGTCTTCATCACCGAGGAAAATTTCACTTGGATAAAGAGATTTTGTTTGTTCATCAAAAGCTAAAGTTTGAGTAAGGATATAGTCATCACCTATATCTTTGTTGCATTTAAAGGTCATTTCAAAGAAGAGGGTTTGTGTTTTATCACTGTCTTCTGGAAGTTTTATTTTTATTTTTTTATCCTGGTAAAATTCATTTATCTTTGCGATTTCATTACCACTTTCATCAAAAACCTTAAAGAAGATGTTTCGGATTTTATAATCCTTATTTGTCTTGTATTCATAGTTCACAAGAAGCTTTGTTTTGGATTCATTCAAGTATGTGGAATTTGTAAGATAAACGATAGGTTTCCCCCACATAACATTATTGTAATCACCTTTATCATCCTCACGATCTTTTATTTTAAAGGGAGGGATTTTTGGAAGTTCAGAAGAGTTTAAAATATCAACTGAAGAAACTTCAGAGAATGTTTCATATTGAGCATGATCATAGAGAGAAAACACAAAGTAGTAATCCTCGATTTTGTTAACATCGAGATCTACATTTACATCTCGCTCTTCACCTGTGAATATATTTGGATAAGGTTTGTCTCGAGAAACCTTCCCATCCACAATATTGATATATACTGTTTTGGAAGGTGTCCACGGATAACTTGAATATCTCTGATAGATCATTTGAGCAGGATTTTCAATAACTTTATCGAGTGCTACGATAGTTGAATCTTTTTTCATTGCCATGTCATTAAATTCTACTTCTTCGATATACTCTATGTACTTGGAGAATTTATCAAGGTCTTTCTTCTCCAATATATAAACCCGATGATAATATATATCGTCTGTAAATATAGGTAATGACCATTCAAATTGAAGTCTATTAATATCCTGGGCATAAACAGCGTAGAATTCCTGAGTTTTTTCAGGTGAATTTTCTCGAGGAATTCCAATTGCAGGTTCTGCATGAGGAAAATACCTTCGAGCTTCATTTACAGCAACAATAGTGTAGTAATATTCGTGGTCTGGCAAAAGCTTTTTTGCCATTTGATCAAACTCACGCAATTTTAGACCTGCATAAACGGTTGTGTCTTCATCTGCTATAACTTCGATCTTGCGGCTGTGATAATAGTAATCTTTCTCATGGATTACACCTAAAATGTCATAATGCTGAAGTAGAGGACCCACAATCTTGATATCTCGAGGATATCTCCGATAGAGAGGGCTTCCCTTTTTCTGTCCTTTTTCTTTTCTTAGGTGTCCCCGGGCTTGTGTATCCAGCCAGTAATTGAAGTCTGTATCATAGAAATACATTTCATCGCCAAGAACGCCTGTCTTCACATTAACATCGATCTTTCCTATAAAAAAAAGAGAATCCTTTGTGATCCCGCGATATATGCGGTATTCAATGATTCTCTTTTCTTTTGGTAAGGGCTTCCAACTAACTACCAGTCCCGAACCGTCATCATCAGGGATATCCTGTACCTGTAAATTTTGGATGATGAACTCAGATTCATCTACTGCAGCACGGGAGTTTTGTGGCAAAAGAAAGAGGCAAAAGGTCAAAAGAAGCAGGAAAAATCCTGATTTGGCACAGTTTAACTTCATAAAGGTCTCCTTTTCTTTTATAGAATCACTTTTTTAATTTCATCAAAAACATCTACACTTACCATTATTGTCAACTTTAATTTATATAACTGAAACAATTAGTATAATTCAGATTTTTTATACATTTTTTTATCTATAGATTTATTATCTGTGTTTATTGTAATTTGGGTTTTGATTCTTGCTTATTTCGGTTGATTCTTCAGAAACAATGTATTTTCTTAAATTATCTATAACAATTTTAAACTCTTCCATTTCATCTTTAGGAACTGGTGGGCCAGACACATTCTTTAATTTCAAAGGGTTGATTGCCTTCCCATATTGATAAATTGTGTAATGTAAATGATCTCCTGTTGAAAGACCTGTGGAACCAACATAACCAATAACATCATGTTGTTTTACTCTATCTCCGATTTTGAATTTTCCATATTTGCTGAGATGTCCATAAAGAGTTTTATATCCATTTACATGGCGTATCATAATAGTTCTTCCGTATCCACCAGTTCTGCCATTTATGGTTGGGTGTCCACCTTTCCAACCTCTATGGATAATTGTTCCATCAGCAGAGGCTTCCACAGGAGTTCCATAAGCAGCAGCATAATCCACACCGTTGTGCATCCACACTTTTTTAGTAATTGGATGTCTTCGCATTCCAAAATAGGAAGAGATCCTTTTATAATTCAAAGGTGATTTAAGGAAAGCTTTCTGAAAGCATTGCCCCGATTTATCGTAATATTTTGATATCCCTTTTTTGTTAGTGTACCTGTATGCAATTTTCTCGTAGTTTCTGCTGGAATATTGAGCTGCAAGAATTTCACCATATTCTATGAAATCGCTATTTTCATTTACTAATTGCTCATAAGCAAATTGGAACTGATCACCTTTTTGGGGGTCGATGAAAAAATCTATATCCCATTGAAATATCTGACTGAACATAACCGCCAAAGCAGGACCCTCACCCTCATCGATTATTGACTGGTAGAGCGATGTTTCTATCTCTCCAATACATATTTTCACAACTCTTGTTGTTTGCAGTGTATCAATTTGAGTAAAATAATTATCGGAAGTATCTCGAATAACTCGATAGGTGTGAATTTTATCAGGTATATAGATAAGTTCATGAATAACATCAAGTGTGTCCATTTTAACTATAAAACTATCTGCAGGATGAGAACGACGAAGATTATAAATAGAATCCAGTACATTAACAACCCTGTAAACTTTAGCATTTTCAATATCTTTGTCAATTAGAGCATTGGCAAGGGTTTGTCCTGATTTTAAAGAGCCCGATTTATAAATGAAAGGATCTATCTCTTCTGGGTCTTCTTTACTGCAAGAAATGAAAGTAAAAAAGATCAACATAAATGCGATATACTTCTGCATTAATTATATTCAATCCTAAAATCAATTTTTCTGTACGCTTTTTTGCAGGTTATAAGAATATTGTCAAATGAAAATCCAATGAATGGTCTTAAGTAGTGTTTAGACCTTGTAAGGTTAAACCAAAAAACTTGACCTGAGTTTATAGAATTAAGTATTGGGAAATGAAAGAAATTAAAGGTGAATAATGTTAAATATTATTGGTGCTCTAATTGCGCTCGGAATACTTGTGACTGTTCATGAAACAGGTCATTTTATTGCAGCAAGAATTTTTGGTGTTGAAGTTGAGAAATTCTCTATTGGTTTTGGTCCAAAGTTAGTTGCTCTCAGAAAAGGAGTAACAGAATACAGGATATCTTTGATCCCTCTTGGTGGATATGTAAAGATGAAAGGTGAGAACCCCAATGAAGAAATTGAAGATAAAACCAACTCTTTCAGGGCTTTAGTCTGGTGGAAAAGAGCAATCGTAGCTTTTGCAGGACCTTTTTCAAATCTCGTTTTTGCAATTCTATTATTTATCGTTTCATTTGCTGTTGGAAGAAATTACGAAGACCATCTGCCAATTATTGGGAAAGTAGATTCTGAACTGAGGGATTTTATACAGGTTGGTGACGAAATAATCGAGGTGAACGAATATGAGATTGAGGGTTGGAGTCAGATTATCCAGCATACAAGACCTGATGAATTGAATATTATAAAAGCTAAACGTGATGGAGAAGAAATTATAATTGAGACAGATAAAATTGAACAAAAAACCTGGGTTACTGATATTTTACCATTTTCTCCAGCAATTATTGGAGATGTGGCACCCGGCTTTGCTGCTTATAAAGTCGGTCTTATGAAAAATGATGAGATTCTCTCTGTGGATGGAAAGGAAGTTAAAGACTGGTATGAAATGCGGGAAATAATTACAGGGAGTCCTAACGAAACTGTTAAATTAAAAATTAAACGTGATGGCCAAATCTTTGAAAAAACTATTGCACTGGAAGACAATTTATTTCAAAAAAATAAAATAATTGGAATAACTCAACATTTACCCTTAAAAATCAAAGAGAATTATAATCTGGGTGAATCAGTTAGTTATGGAACTTTTACAACCCTGAACTTTGTTGCGATCAATTACTCAATGTTATTCAAATTGATCACCAATCCAAAAGCCATAAAAGCTAATCTTGGTGGACCTGTAATGATTTTTACCCTATCTCAGCAGTCTGTAAATAAAGGATTGGATAGCATTCTAACCTTCATGGCTGCCATCAGCATAATCCTGATGATGATGAATTTGTTACCGATTCCAATTCTAGATGGTGGTAATATCTTTTTCTGTTTTGTGGAAGGAATTCAAAAGAAACCTCTTTCCCAGAAGTTGCAGATTGTCATGCAAAATATTGGGATATTTATATTAGTTTTTTTGATGATTTTTGCATTCTGGAATGATATAAACAGAATATTTACAAGAAGTGTTTCTATTCAAGAGCAAAAAGTGATAACTGAGTAATAGGAGGTTTAAATCTTTGAATTCACAGTAGAAACTAGAAGTGGGAATGCTCGAGCAGGCATATTAAATACACCACATGGGAAAGTTAAAACTCCTATCTTCATGCCGGTTGGAACCAGGGCAACCGTGAAAACTTTATCTCCTGCTGAACTCGAAGACATTAGTGCTCAGATTATTCTGGGAAACACTTACCATCTTTACCTTCGCCCTGGGCATGAAATCATCCGAAAAGCTGGTGGAATACATAGATTTATGGGTTGGAATAAACCGATTCTTACAGACAGCGGTGGGTTTCAGGTTATGAGCTTGCAAGGTTTAAGAAAAATCACTTCTGAAGGTGTTCAATTCCAATCCCACATCGATGGAAGTTATCATATGTTTACCCCTGAAAAAGTAATTGAGATTCAAAATGCAATAGGTGCTGATATCATTATGTCATTCGATGAATGTCCTCCATTTCCTGCAACGAAGAAGTATATCTCAGACTCTCTAAAAACTACACTTGACTGGGCAAAACGCGGGAAAAATTCTCATAAGAATGAAAAACAAGCTCTATTTGGTGTGGTTCAAGGAGGAATTTATGAAGACCTCCGAGAGGAAAGTGCAAAAGAATTAATGGAACTAAATTTCCCTGGATATGCAATTGGTGGTCTTGCTGTGGGAGAATCAAAAGAGGATTTGCTTCGTATCACAAGTTTTTTAAATAATATCCTTTCCAAAGAAAAACCACGTTATTTAATGGGTGTTGGTACACCAAAGGACCTTTTGGAAAATATAAATAATGGAATGGATATGTTCGATTGTGTAATGCCTACCCGTAATGCCCGTAAAGGGACTTTATTTACTAGGAACGGGAAAATGATAATTAAGTCCAGTCGATATAAAGAGGATTTCTCACCGATAGATAAAAAATGTACTTGTTATACTTGCAGAAATTTCTCTCGTGCCTATCTTCGTCATCTATTTAGTGTGGGTGAAATTCTTGGAATGAGTCTGGCAACTATACACAGCTTGCATTTTTATCATGAATTAATTGATAAAGCCAGGCAGTCTATCCTGGATGACAGATTTTTAGAATTCAAGAAAGAATTTTCCAAGAAATTGGATGGTATTATTGAATAAGAGGATTTATGGGAAAATTTAAAGAAATTAGCCTGACTGGATTAAAGAAATACTCAATTAAAGACAGACCAAGTAAAGTTAATATAAAAGATTTTGCAAAACCTGGATTAAAAAATAATTTTCTCTCTGGATTACCAGATATTCTCGCTGGTAAAGACTTTAAGGAATTAATTGATAAATGTGTAATTGCTTATAAAAGTAATAAGCCTGTTATTGTTGCCTTGGGTGGGCATGTTGTAAAATGTGGGCTTTCGTTGTATATTATTGAAATGATGGAAAATGGTTTGATTAAAGCTCTTGCGTCAAATGGTTCGGTTGTAATTCATGATTTTGAAATTGCTAAATTTGGAAAGACATCTGAAGATGTTTCTATGGCTTTGGAAGATGGTTCCTTTGGAATGGCAGAAGAAACAGGTGATGGAATAAATAACATTATCAAAAAAGCTGCTGAAGAAAAACTGGGATATGGCGAAGCTATCGGAAAACATCTGATCGAAAATAAAGCTTCTAATAATAACTTTTCTCTTTTAGCATCTGCGTATAAGAATAACATTCCTTTTACAGTTCATGTAGCTTTGGGAACGGATATTGTTCATCAACATGAAACAGCTGATGGATCTTCTATTGGTGATTGTTCAATGAGAGATTTCCGTATCTTCTGTAATAATTTAATCAATTTGAATGAAGGGGGTGTTTTCCTGAATTTTGGTTCAGCTGTCATAATGCCGGAAGTTTTCTTGAAAGCAATAACCGTTGTAAGAAATCTTGGATATCCTTTACGTAATTTTTATACAGCAGTATTCGATATGAATATACACTATCGACCGAAAATTAATATCGTTCAACGTCCAGCATTAAGTGGTGGAAAGGGTTTCTATTTTGTTGGACACCACGAAATAATGATTCCCCTATTTTTTCAAACTTTAAAGGAAAAACTTCGTAATGAATAAATTTGTATTATTAGTTTTAATTCTATTTATTTCTTCGCTTATTTTTGCAGAAGAGAAGGCAAAAAAACCTTTTAAAGCAGCAGCACTTTCTTTTTTTATTCCAGGTGCTGGGCAACTGTATAATGAAGCTTACTTAAAATCAGGAATTGTAGTTGCTCTTGAAGGAAGCCTGATAGGTCTTGCTGTATATCACAATAGTAAGGCTGAAGATTATTATGATAAATACAAA
>JAGLWO010000327.1 GCA_023133395.1 Candidatus Cloacimonadota bacterium
GAATATAAAATTGATATAGTAGATGGTGAAGAATCAGGAGAATTAAATATTTCCTGTGATAAATCGTTCCACATAATACAATTTGTTAAATCAAGTGTTGCTCTACTACAGTATATACCACCTCCTGTTTGCGCTGTATTACAGGTAAGAGTCACATTCTCCAGGATTAAATATGAATAATTTGAACCAAAAAAATAAATACCACCTCCGATATCAGATGTGTTATTTGAAATCTCAACATTTTTTAATATTGCACTTGAGGAGAGCACAATTGCACAACCTCCACCTTTCCCGGCTGCGAAGTATTCTGAAGAGTTACCGGAAATAATAGTATTAGTTAATTGTATAAGACATTCATACCATACAGAAATTCCACCTCCATTCATATCAGCAGTATTAGTTGAAATAATTGCGTTATTAAAAATAGGATTTGAATTGTAGCTACAATATACACCTCCTCCAAAATATCCAGAGTGATTATTAATTACTGAAATTGTATTAAAAATTGGAGAAGAATCATAACCGATAAATATGCCACCACCCTTTGATAAAATTGAATTATTATTGTCGATTATTATATTCTCTAAATTCGGGCTTGAATCAAACCCACACCAGATTCCTCCACCTCTTCCTTCAGCTGTATTATTAGAAATCAATACATTCTTTATGATCGGTGATGAATTTGTAGAGCAGCTTATTCCCCCGCCATAATGTGCATAATTATTTATAATATGCAAATTACTTAAAGTTGGACTTGCTTCGAAGCAGTTAACTCCACCACCATAAGGATTAGCATTTCCATTTGTAATTGTAAAACCTGTCAAAACTGCAGTTGTATCCTCTCCACTGTCAAAGGTTACAACACTCCCATTCTGGTTTCCATCGATAATGGTCTGTGAAATATAAGTCGTATCCTGGGTTGTTAAATATAGAGAACCGACTGTGATGAGTTTTCCACTAAAGTTAATGTTCTCCACATAAGTTCCGGGCTGTACAAGCACAGTGTCAGCATCAGTTGCAGCATCAACTCCATCCTGGATCGTTGGCTGGTCTGCAGGGATATTTATAATGGTTGCAGTGAGTATTATTGGTAATAAAAATAATAAAAATATCAGAACTCTTTTAAACATTATTCCCCCTGCTTTCAGGTTGGTTGCTTACTATGTGTAAAGAATTTTAATTTATATTTTTGGCAAGTTTTTTTGTTTTAGACCTTACGGATGGTCGAGCAGGTGGAAGCCGGAGAAACCTCCGTAATGGTCTGCTTTTGTGTTTTTTTTCTTTTTCCAACCATTGCGAAGGTTAATAAGAAAGAATTTCTCTTTGTGAAACCATTCGCAAGGTTTTGGGACATCATAATTCATGAATATAAGGTTTAATTTTCTCTAAATCTTGCTTTTGCTTGGTATAATCTTTCATTAAAATTTCAAAATCATTGTAAGAATCAAAATGTTCAAAGAAAAAAACTTTATCGAATAATTTATTATCTCTTTTTCCAACCCATTCCAGGTAATTGGAATATTTCCATTCTCCCGGATCATTTACGAGACATGCAGCAACAGGATTATTATGGATATATAGTACTAATCTGATTAAATAATTTTCCTTATCAATAAACAGAGGTTTTGCTCTGCCTTCGAATAAAGTTCCACTTCTGTTGTATTGTTTGTTAAATGACTGAACATAACCGTTAAAAACATAATTGATCCAATTTGAAATGGGAATATCAGACTTCTGTTGAATTAGAAAATGATAATGATTTGGCATTAAACAAAATGCAATAATATTGAAATTTTCCCACGGTTTTGATTTGTTAATTCTTCGTAGTAAATTTTCATAATCCTCATTACTATAGAAGATTAGTTCTTTATTGCAACCACGATTATATACATGGTAAAATCCACCTTCTTCATAAATCATAATTACTTCCTGAATTTAAGGATGGTTTCAAGACCTTACGGATGGTCATTGCTTGTTTTTCTATTTATTCTTCGACCTCCGTAATGGTCAGCTTTTGTGATCTTTTATTCTTTTTCCAACATTGCGAAGGTTTTCAACCATCCGCAAGGTTTCAGTGAGACCATTCGCAAGGTTTTTACTTTCAACTTAACTCATCTGACCACTCTTGAGTGGTTCAGATAAGTGTTTACATCGCTCCTTTATATATCTCAATCACTCTATGCAGCGTTTTATTCCAGGAATAATTCTCTTGAGCATAAGTTACAGCATATTTTCCTTTTGTTTGTTTTGTATTGTTCCTTATTTCTTCGATGATGGCATCTGCCAGAGCTTGTGGATTTTCCATTTCTATAAGCTGTCCCACTTTGTTATTAACGAAATCCATGAGACCACCAGCACGGGTAGCTACAACCGGTGTTCCGCAAGCTAAAGCTTCTATAGCGACCAATCCGAAAGGTTCGATGCGGGAGGGAACAACAGAAACATCAGCAGCGTTATAAAGAGAAGCCACATCGACCTGGGTTTGATGTCCGAGAAAGTGCACATTATCCAGGTTCAATTCAGCTTTCAGCTTTTTCATATCCGGCATCAGTTCACCATCACCAGCAAAAGCAAACGCGACTTGCGGAATTACATCTGTTATTTTCCGAGCAGCTTTTATAAGTAGATCTATTCCTTTGAAGTCCGTAAATTTTCCCACAAAGCTGACTAATTTTTTAGGAACAATATCCAATCCAAATTTCTTAAAAAGCTCTGCTTTATCCACCTCCTTAACCTTAAAAATATTATCGTCAAATCCA
>JAGLWO010000328.1 GCA_023133395.1 Candidatus Cloacimonadota bacterium
GGTGCAGGTTATACCAGGTTCGGAAAAAGTTTTCCTTAATGGCATTAAACTCCAGCGTGGAACAGATTATACTATCGATTACTCAGAGGGTAGTATAACCTTTACAAATAAATATTTCATTTCCTCAACAACTTATATTCAAGTTACTTTCCTGTATTCTGATGAAAATTACAGGCAGAATATGTATTTAGCTTCGTCGGAAGTAAATGTAACAGATAATTTCAAAATAAGGAACGACATTATTATACAGAATGATGATAAAGAAAATCCGCTGCAGGAAACATTTTCGGAAGATGACATTGATGTTTTGAAAAATGCAGGAGATGGGATTGCCTGGGGAAATGGAATATTTGAAGTGGAAGATGGTTTGTATGAATTATCTGAAGATGAAACCTACTATTATTATGTAGGAAATGATACTACTGTTACAGGTCATTATAATATCCATTTTGAAGATGTTGGCTTTGGCAACGGTGATTATGAATATGTAGAAGATGGTGATTATTATGAATATGTTGGTGAAGGAGTGGGAAGTTATCTTCCAATAAAGAAATTACCATCCCCGGAGAAGAAATCAAACTACAATATGATCTTAGATTATCATGGAGATTTTTATCAAATTAATGCAGAAGGTTTATTAAGTTTTCACGATAAAAATAGTTTTTCCGGTCTTGATGAGAATGATAATAACAGATATGCAGCTAATCTGGTAGTAAATCTTTTCCCGGATTATGATAAACTGAAACCTGATCTTAAATTCCAATATCGAAGGATCGGTGAAAATATCTCAACTTTTGCAGACCTGTATAATCCACTCGATAATTACGAGCTTGTTCAGCTTCCAGATACACTTGCAAGTGAAGAATTTTCTTCTCAGGTAAAGATGGATTTTTTGAATTTTTATCAACCCGATATAAAATACCAGAGAAAAATCTCGAAGAATTATGCCACTCAAAATTACTTCTCTTTCACTTCAAATATGAAACAAAAATGGATTTTACCAAAGATTTATCATCGATATTTATTTTGGGAGCAGAATTTTGAAAACGATGTTATTAGTTTTTTTAAGAACAAAAATTTGAATCAGCATGATATCAAAGGAAATTATATAATTAAAAAAATAAAATTCGGTTCAAGCTATTTTATCAAGGAATTAAAAGAAGAAACTCACAATTTTATAAAATATGGAGAGAGAATCAGAAAGTGGGATTTTCATATTTCAACTTATCAGATAAAAAAACTAAGTGCAGAAATTTCTTGTAGAGAAGAAAATAATGATTCTTTGCAGACTTCGCAAAATTGGGAACCTGTTCAAACTTCCAAAACAATAGGCATAAAGACACTTATAACTACTTCCAAACACAGAACAAGATTTAATTATTCCCATCGAGAGGTAACAGACAGCACAACCAGTAAATTCGACATGGCTGATATTTCATCGAGTAACTCATTCCTCAAAGATGCAGTTAGCCTGATTTTAAATTATTCTCTAAAAAACATCGAATTCTTCCCGAAAGTAAAAGAATTTCTTTATGTTGGCGAAGATATGGGTTCTTATGATGTAGATACTGTTTATGTGGGATTCAGCGAAGGTGACTATGACTGGGAGATCACAGAAATAGATTATGATAATCCGGAAATGTCGGTTGAGGTCAATACGAGTTTTACATTGTACTTGAATCCGGGGATGATATCAAAATCTTTCCTGCAGAAATTCCAGACAGAAACATACTTGTTGATCTCGGAAAACTCAACTGAAGATAATAAAGTTAAGGTTTATCTTCTTCAACCGAACATTCTTATGAATGAAGAAACTACTATCTACGGAAGAAACTCTTTTCAGCAAACGATATGGTATGATATCATCAACAGGAAACTTACATCAAGATTAAGATATAAGCAGGAAAAAACCCTTGATAACCGCTACATCGAAGAAAGTGAAAGAAGCCTTCAGAAGAATTGGGAAGCTATGTTGCGTCTGACATCAGTGAAGAATACAAACATCGAGTTTCAATATGAGAACCATAATGAAGAAGATTCCAGGTATGATTCCGAAACTGAATCTAATAGTTTTATGCTTGATATAAGAAACCGATTGAACAATGATCTTACCTTGAAATCTTCCCTTCAATATTCAAAAGAAGAAGGAAATAAGAGTAATGATAGTAATTTATATGAAATCAATTCATATGAGATTTTAGAAACCCTAACCTATTTCTTTAAAAGAAAATACAGATTATTTACAAAAATAAGTTTTAAAAGAAATGAACGCTCAGGTTCTCATTTTTTAAGTTTTTTAGCTGACAAAAAAGATGGAAATATTTTTAAGTGGAATTTGAATCTGGATTATAAAGTGAGCAGCTTTATTTCAGCTAAGTTAGAATATTCCGGGAATAGCTATCCGGCGCAGGATGATGTTCACCAATTGAGTTTTGAAGTTAAAGCTGAATTTTAAATTATGAAATGATACAAAAGGTGGTTAAATGTTGGATAAAATCAAAAGGTCTTATCAGGATGCTGCAAAGAATTTTTCTACATTTGCAGAAGATAACGAAAAAATTGAAGTTACAAACCAGATAGCAGAATTAATTGCAGATGCATTCAGGAATGGTAATAAAGTAATCATTTGTGGAAATGGTGGCAGTTCAACCGATGCCATGCATTTTGCTGAAGAATTTACCGGCAGGTTTCGCAAAGCCAGGAAAGCTCTCCCTGTTATTTCATTAACAGATCCATCTCATATTACATGCGTAGCCAATGATATGGGATTCGAAGAAATATTTGCCAGAGGTGTGGAAGCTTATGGGAAAAAAGGTGATGTTTTAATTGGAATATCTACAAGTGGTAATTCTGAGAATGTGGTTAGAGCCCTGGCAAAAGCAAAAAAGCTTGGAATAAAAACTGTATCTCTTCTTGGTAAAAATGGTGGAAAATTAAAAGATTTCTGTGATTATGAAATAATCGTTCCGGGTGGGACTACTGACCGGATTCAGGAACTACACATCACAGTTCTGCATGTTGTAATTGAAACTGTAGAGCGAATTCTTTTCCCGGAAAATTATTGAGATAAACAATGAAATTGGTAATTCAAAGAGTT
>JAGLWO010000329.1 GCA_023133395.1 Candidatus Cloacimonadota bacterium
TCATCTTCAGATAAAATCCTATTATAAGCTTTTGTATCTTTTCCTTGAAGAATAGAATCCATAAAATGTTTTAGTTCTTCTTCTGAAATACCCAGCTTATTTAATTTATTTTTTGTAGGTTTTTCCATCAATATAAAATCTAAAAAATCTTCGATTTTCTTTATAGCCATTATCCTTCCCTAATAGATCTCATACAATTTTACCACAACATTTTTTATATTTTTTTCCACTCCCACAAGGGCAGGGATCATTCCTGCCAATCTTCTCGCCAACTACTCTCGGTTGTATCTTGGGTTTCTCAGGTTGATTAGTAACAACAGGTTGATCAGCAGATGGAACAGGCGGAGCACTTGGTTTCGGTCTGTCAAATGCTGAACTCGACTCATGTCTCTGTCTTGCCAACCTCAGAAAATCCTGTAGCTTTTCTGGTGCAATTAAATAAGTTGTAAAGACTTTTCTTGTAACATTTTTATTTATATTGGAAACTAAAGTCTGGAAAAGATTAAAAGACTCTTTTTTATATTCAATTAACGGATCTTTTTGGCCATATGCTCTTAATCCTATTCCGTCTTTTAGTAAATCCATTTCATGAAGGTGATCACGCCAAAGTTCGTCAACAACACTTAAAAGAACCCGTCTTTCGATTTCACGAAGTTGTTCAGAAGTTAAATCATTTTCTCTTTGTTCGTATGATTTCAGAACCATGTCGTGTAAATTTAATTCTAAACTGTCAAAGGTAAGGTGTACGGGTTTTGCATCTTTCTCTTTAATAACAACATTCAAGTTCGATTTAATCCATTGAAGAATTTGCCCGATCTGCCAGTTTTCAGGATAATGTTCATCACCTATAGCTAATTCAATAACATCAGTGATTGTATCTTTTATCATTTCGATAATTTCATATTTCAGGTCATAACCTTTAAGAACATTTCTACGATAGTGATAAATAACTTCACGCTGTTGATTCATCACTTCATCATATTTCAGTAGTTGTTTTCGGCTTTCGAAGTTATAAGCTTCCACCCTTTTTTGTGCGGTTTCAACTGCTTTGGTCATCCACGGATGAATAATCGCTTCACCTTCCTTCAGACCGAGTCTCACCATCATCGGACCAATTCTCTCTGAACCAAATAAACGCATTAAATCGTCTTCTAAGGAGAGATAGAACCTGGAAGTTCCTGGATCGCCCTGTCTTCCACTCCGACCACGAAGCTGTCTATCAATTCTTCTACTTTCATGACGCTCAGTTCCAATTACATGTAAACCATCAAGAAGTAAGCCATATGGGAAGTCACTGGTAATTTTTTTATCAAGTTTAAGATATTCTTCCTTTGCATTTACAACGACTGTCTTCCCCAGTTTTATATCAGTTCCACGACCTGCCATATTTGTAGCAATAGTAACAGCACCAGGTTCACCAGCTTCTTTTATAATTTCAGCTTCCTGTTCATGGTATTTAGCATTCAGGACATTATGCCTGATGTTTCTACGTCTTAACATCCTACTCAGAGTTTCTGAGACATCAACAGAGATAGTACCAACCAGAATTGGTTTTTTCTTTATGTGCCAATACTCGATTTCGTCCAGAATTGCCTGATATTTCTCACTCTTTGTAAGATAAATAACATCATTATGATCGATTCTTGAGATAGGTAAATTTGTAGGAATTTCTATAACAGGGAGATTATAGATTTCCATGAATTCATTTTCTTCGGTGATTGCAGTACCTGTCATTCCAGATAATTTTTCGTACATCCTGAAATAATTCTGAAGAGTGACTGTAGCAAATGTTTGCGTAGCTTCTTCTATTTCCACATTTTCCTTAGCTTCAAGTGCCTGATGTAAACCATCACTGAATCTTCTTCCTGGCATCATACGACCGGTAAATTGATCAACAATCATGACTTTATTATTCACAACTACGTAATCTACTTCCTTTTCAAAGAGCGTGTAACTTCTTAAAAGCTGTTTAATGTTGTGAAGTTTCTCACTTTTATCCATGAACTGAGAAGTTACTTCTTCTTTTTTTCGAGATTTCTGGGCAAATGTTAATTTATTATCTTGCTCAACTTCATTTAATAAATCGTCGAGTTGTTCCATTATAAATAGATCGGGGTCTTTCTGAGCTACGAGTTCGTTACCTTTTTCACTTAGTTCAACGCTATTTTGCTTTTCCTCTACAACGTAGAAAAGCTCGGAATCAATAAGATGCATTTTTTTATCGCGAAGATAATAGCCTTCATAATCTGTAACCAGCTTTTTCAATTCACCATCTTTCATCATTTTTATAAAAGATTTATTTTTCGGTGCTGCTCTACTGATTAAAAGAAGAAATCTTCCCACTTCTTCTGCATCCCATTCATCCATACTGAGGTTCTGTTTTACTTGCGATAAATAACGATTTACCAGCGAATTCTGAGTATTAACAAGTTTTAAAATTGTAGGTCTTATCTCTTTGAAGAAATTCTTGCTTTCCTGCACAGGACCACTAATAATAAGAGGTGTTCGTGCTTCATCTATCAATACACTATCAACCTCATCAACAATGGCATACTGGAGTTTTCTCTGAACAAGTCTATTCTCTGAAACTGCCATATTATCACGCAGGTAATCAAAACCAAATTCACTATTGGTTCCATAAGTAACATCACAATTATAAGCTTCTTGCTTTTCTTCTGAGTTCATTCCGCCAACATTGCAACCCACTTTAAGACTGTGAAATTCAAATATAGGTCCCATCCATTCAGCATCCCGCTGAGCAAGGTAATCGTTAACTGTTATCAGGTGAACTCCATGACCAAGCAAGGAATTGAGGAACAGTGGCATTGTTGCAACCAGTGTTTTTCCCTCACCGGTTGCCATTTCTGTAATTACACCATTATGAAGAACAATCGCTCCGATTAGTTGTACATCGAAGGGGATCATTTCCCAAATTTCTTTATTCCCACGAACTTCATATTCATGTCCAACCAAACGTCTACAGGTTTCTTTAACAATGGCATAGACCTCTGGAAGATATTTGTCTAAAAGAGACTGTGTGTGTTCTTTTATTTTATCAGAAAGACGGTCTATATCATTACCAATTGAATTCTTTTTATTTTCATCAGGTTCGTTTTGATATTTTTCCTGAAGATCGGTTATTTCCTTTTCAAAAGGAACAATATCACTTTGAATCTCTTTCTTAATCTCCTGGATTCTATTACGTATATCATCATCAGATTTATTTTCCAAAGTCGAAAAAATGGTATTTATTTCATCCACTAATGGATGTAGTTTTTTTATCTCACGCTCTGTGCGATCACCAAAAATTTTCCTGGTAATTTTATTCAGCATTTTGACTTTCTCATTTAAAATTTGGTCAATCCTTTTTTCTGATACTTGCTTGTCAAACAATTTACATAAGCAAATATAACCTTGACATAAAAAAGGATATTGTAATATTAAGCTTAATTTTGATAAATCAAAAATGGGGGTAAACAATGGCTAAAAAAGAAAGTAAAAAAACTATAATAACTGTAATAATACTTGCTTTGATTCTTGTAATTATAATAGTTTTGATCAATAATTTTAGACAAATTTCACAAATGAAAAAAGAACTTCAAAAAAGTGCAGTAAAGATCGGAAAGGAAAAGATTACGAAAATTAATATTAACAAAGCAGATATAGAGACACTGTCCAAACTTCCTGGAATTGGCCAAGTAAAAGCTAATGCAATTATTGATTATAGGAAGAATAAAGGAGAATTTCAATCCTTAACTGAACTCACTAAGGTGAAAGGGATTGGTAAAAAAACTCTAGAAAAAATACTTCCTTATCTGGAAATGATAGGTGATTCAACATCAGTAAAAGCTTTCTTAAGCCCTGATAGTCTGAAAACGATCTCCAGAAAAATTAATATCAATACCGCATCTTTACCTGAACTGATTTCATTGCCAGGTATTGGTGAAAAGAAAGCACAAGCAATAATTGAATATAGAAAAAAAATTGGTGGCTTTAAAAATATAGAAGATATTATGAAAGTGAGGGGAATTGGAGAAGGTATATATACGAAAATTAAGGATATCATAGAAATATCAAACTAAATAACTTTAAGTATAAAAAAATTATAAATCAATAAATTGTGATTGCGTCTGGTAATTTCCAGGCGCTTTTTTTGTTGATTTTGAAATTAATCTTTACTTAAATAATAAAATTTTATTCATGGATTTTGAAATTCAAAAAACATTAGGAGAGCTCATATGGATCTAATAAAAGCAAAACTTTCTATTGAAAAATTAAAAGAGATCCAGAAACAAGCAGATCAGGCTCGTGGAGCAATTCTCATAATGACCACTCTTGCAGGTTCAGGTCATCCCGGGGGTTCGATGTCAACTATCGATTTCTTATTAATGTTACTACATATGGCTAATATTGATCCTAAAAATCCAAAATGGGAAAAGAGAGACAGGATAATTATCAGTCACGGTCACGTTTCTCCCGCTGCATATTCAGCTTTTGGCTTGATGGGATTCTTTAACATGGATGATGCTATTTCTCAATTTAGATTAGCTGGAAGTATCTTTGAAGGACATGTGGAACCTGCTGTACCAGGGATTGAATGGGCAAGTGGTAACCTGGGTCAGGGACTTTCTGCTGGATGTGGTTTTGCTTTAGCTTGTCATCTGAAAAAAATTAATACTCACACTTTCGTTCTAATGGGAGATGGAGAACAACAAAAAGGACAAGTTAGCGAAGCCCATCGATTTGCTGTAAAATACAGACTGAAAAACATAACCGCATTTGTAGATTATAACAAGCTTCAAATATGTGGAAGAACTGAGAAAATCATGCCCCAGGATATATTGGAAAATTATGTTTCAGATGGCTGGGGCGTGATAGAAATAGATGGACATGACCTTGTGGAAATACGGGATTCAATTATCGATGCTGTTTGTCATGATAAACCTACAATGATACTGGCTCATACTGTTATGGGAAAAGGTGTTTCCTTTATGGAAAATAAAGAAAAATACCATGGTGCAGCAATTTCTGAAGAGCAGCTTAATGAAGCTTTAAAAGAACTTGGATTAAGAAATGATATTGAGAAATATAAAGAATTGAGAGAAAAATTTAAACCATCCAATACTATTCAGAAAGAAAAAAATAAAGATTTTAAACTTAAAACCGGGAAACAAATTATTTACGAAGAAAGAACAGACAACCGCTCAGCCTGGGGAAATGCTATTGCTGATATTGCTTATAAGAATGATAATGCCCCGATAGTAATTTTCGATTGTGACTTGCAGGGAAGTGTGAAAACCAAAAAGTTTGAATCAATCCTACCGCAGAATTTCTTTCAGGGTGGCATAATGGAACATAACACAGCTGTTACAGCTGGAGCAATGTCTAAAGAAGGGCTGCAGGTTTTCTTCGCTGATTTCGGCGTTTTCGGCGTTGATGAGACTTTCAACCAGCATAGATTGAACGATATAAATAATACAAACCTTAAAATCATTACTACTCACGTGGGTTTAGATGTTGGAGAAGACGGAAAAACTCACCAGTGTATCGATTATCTGGGAGTAATGAAAAATCTTTATCATTTTAAAGTTATCATTCCTGCAGACCCGAACCAGACCGACCTTATAATACGCTACATATCTTCAAAGTACGGTAATTTCCTAATTCCAATGGGAAGGTCAAAAATGGATATAATTAAAAATGAAGAAGGAAAAATATTCTTTGGAAAAGATTATAAATTTGAATACGGAAAAGCTGACCTCCTTCGGAATGGAACAGATGCAGCACTAATTACAATGGGAACTTTAACAGGTAGAGCTGTAGAAATCGCAGAAAAACTTAAGAATAACAATATTTTCCTTCAACTCTGGAATATCTCCTGCCTCACCGAACTTGATGAAAACGCTCTAAAAAAAGCAGCACAGACTGGAACAATTTTTACCTACGAAGATCACAATATTCAAACCGGTCTTGGAAATAGTATTGCGGATAAACTCATGGAACTGGGTTTGAACTGCAAATTTCATAAATTCGGGGTTGAAGATTACGGAGTTTCGGGAAAAAGTAACGATTTGTTTAAATTCTATAAACTTGATGTTGATTCGATGGTGAAAAAGATTAAAAACTTATTAAGTTAACTGATTTATTAACCCAAACAGTCGTATTTACATTGACATCTGAATTGTAATAATTCTAGTTAGGTAAGAAATTGAAAATACGACTAATGTTTAAAGGAGAATATTATGGCACGATGGTCAAAACAAATTGAGAAAATAATAAAACTGACTTCTGAAGTCAGTTCGCAAGAAAAATTTCTTGAAGCATTTCTGAAACCAAGACACTATCTTCCTCAAACAGATAAGGAAAAAAAGGAATTCGATGAATTTTCTCTTGTAACAAGTAGTATGGCACTTCTCATTCATATTGCAAAAGCAGATAAGGTCATCAAAGGAGAAGAACGGGAAAGAATTATATCCGATCTGATTTTTCAACTCGAGCAGAGACCTTTCGAATATGATGAATTAGCTGAAAAATTTGGTGAATATGAGAGGGATATAATCTCCAATATGTTCGATAAACTTCTGAATGATTATGAAAATAGCAAACTGAACCTTGATGAAATCATAGATATTATCTGTATGACCTATCAAAATAACCCGGATAAACGATACTACCTGGTTCGTCTTTGCTACTATTGCGCCCTGGCTGATTTTGATTTCGATAAAAGTGAAAAAACTGCTATAGAAGAAATTGCAAAAAAACTCAAAGTTGATTCTGATGAAATGAGGAGAATAGAAAAAGAGGTCAGAGAAGAAGTAATCGTAAATGTGTGATATAAATTAATAGGAAGTAGTAAATGTTAACTGCAAAAAGATTTATCATTCTATTAATTTTTCTCTTTCTTCTCACATCCTGCATTCCCGGTGATGGTAAACACACAGCAGATAAACCTGCAGGTTTTCTCTGGGGTATCTGGCATGGTTGGATCGCACCGATTTCTCTTATTATTAGTATTTTCAATCCAACCATTCGTATTTATGAAACTGAAAACATAGGCTGGTGGTATGATTTTGCTTTCTACATTGCTATCCTGGGTGGTTTTGGAGGGATTTCCTTAACCAGAAAAAGAAGGAAATCCAAAAAGTAAGAAGCATACCAACCCTAAAGAAATAAAGAATACAATTATTTTTAGCATTTTATTTATAAAATACATATAAAGGAAGAAAGCAGAAAAATAAAGTGTATCCCTGAAAAAGAATTGACATAATTTGCAAATTATAATAAAAAGTTTTTGAGAAACAAACTATTAGGAGGAAAAATGAGAAAAATATCATTAGTAATATCAGCTATGATTTTTATTCTTGCTATTTT
>JAGLWO010000033.1 GCA_023133395.1 Candidatus Cloacimonadota bacterium
TCTATGTAAACAATTATGTTGTAACCGTTCCGTGGACGAATAAACAACTGAAACTGGAGTTCGAAACCTTCCGTGATAAACTGCTTCCTGGCGAAAAAGAAGAATGGCGAATTAAAATAAAAGATAAAGAAGGTGATAAAGTTGCTGCTGAAATGCTGGCAACTCTTTACGATGCTTCATTGGATGCTTTCAGAGTAAATTACTGGTATTTTAATATAAATCCCTACTATTACGGACAGCTTTACTGGCAATACAATACCGGCTTTAGCGTGGAATATTCCACCTTAGTTTCCCCGAATTGGAATGCCTACAGGTCTATGGCATATAAAGAATATGATGCTTTGAACTGGTTCGGCATATACTGGTATGGTGATTATAGAAAAGGCAGGATGATGTTCAAATCAACAGGAACAGGAGAATTAAGAGAAGAGGTTGCCAGTCTGGAAGCAGCTGAGACTATCAGTGATAAATTAGCTCCTGGAGTGAGTAAAGAAATAAAAATGCCAGTAAGCGGTGCAATTGGTGGTCTTGACGAAATTTCTGACCTGGGTGTAACCACTGCTGGTATTAATGGTAGACAAATTCAAGAGGTAGATCTTTCAACTGTAAAAGCTCGTACAGATTTCAGTGAAACTGCATTTTTCTATCCTCAATTAAAAACCAATGAACAAGGTGATGTGATAATTTCCTTCACTATTCCGGAAGCTTTGACTCGCTGGAAAATGATGGGTCTTGCTCATACGAAGGACCTGAAAACCGGTACAATCCAGAATGAACTTGTAACTCAGAAACAACTGATGGTCATTCCCAATGCACCCCGATTTTTCAGGGAAGGTGATGAAATAACTTTCACTGCAAAAATATCCAACCTGGTGGAAAAAGACCTGGAAGGAGTTGCTGAGCTTAAACTCTTTGATGCTATTACAATGCAGCCGGTCGATGCAGAATTCAAAAATAAAAAAACAAAAAAAGCATTCAAGGTAAATGCAGAACAAAGCACATTGGTAAGCTGGGATATTTCCATTCCGGAAGGAATCCAGGCAGTAACCTACAGAGTCGTAGCAAAAGCAGGAAATTTCAGTGATGGAGAGGAAAAAGCTCTTCCAATATTAACGAACAGGATGCTGGTTACAGAATCACTGCCTTTACCGGTGAGAGGGAATCAGACTAAAACCTTTAAATTCAATAAACTCCTGGATTCAGGAAAATCTACAACTTTGCGTAATCATAAGTTGACACTGGAATTCACTTCCAATCCTGCCTGGTATGCCATTCAAGCGCTTCCCTACATTATGGAATATCCTTATGAATGCTCGGAACAGATTTTCAGCAGGTTCTATGCAAACAGCATTGCAACTCATATTGCGAACTTCAGTCCGAAGATAAAACGAGTTTTCGATAGCTGGAAAGATACTCCTGGTTCAAAAGCTCTGCTTTCCAACCTGGAAAAGAACCAGGAATTGAAAGCTCTTCTTTTGGAAGAAACTCCCTGGGTACTAGATGCTCAAAATGAAACCGAAAGAAAAAAGAGAGTGGCAGTGCTTTTTGACCTGAACAGAATGGCGAACGAACTGGACAGCGCTATCAGGAAACTGCAAGAAGCACAGGTTTCAAACGGCGGTTGGAGCTGGTTCAAAGGAATGCCGGACAGCAGGTATATCACCCAGCATATTGTTACCGGACTCGGGCATTTGGATCACCTGAACATCACAACTGTGCGACAGGACGACAAGGTGTGGAATATGCTGAAGAATGCTGTTTCATACCTCGATGAAAGAATCAGGGAAGATTACCAGTGGCTGCTGAAACATGCCAGCGATATGGATGATGACCATATTTCCAGTATTCAAATTCAATACCTGTATTCCAGAAGTTATTTCAAAGATATTCCCGTAAACGACAGAAATGAAAAGGCATTCAAATATTTCAAAGGACAGGCAAAAAAATACTGGCTGAAGAAAAGCAAATACATGCAGGGAATGATAGCACTTGCCCTGCACAGATATGACGATAAAGAAACGCCCAAAAACATAATTGCATCGCTCAAGGAATTTTCGCTTTATTCTGAAGAAATGGGAATGTACTGGAAAGATAATTATGCGGGATATTACTGGTACCAGGCTCCTATAGAAACTCAGGCGCTGCTTATCGAAGCATTTGATGAAGCTGGTCAAGATAAGGAATCTGTAGAAAACATGAAAGTATGGCTACTCAAACAAAAACAAACACAGGATTGGAAAACAACCAAGGCAACCGTGGAAGCTTGTTATGCACTGCTTCTTAAAGGATTGGATTTCCTGGAAAATGACAAACTTGCAGAGATAACGCTGGGAGATAAACTTATAGATCCATTTAAAATGGATAATGTGAAGATCGAAGCTGGAACAGGATATTTCAAAACTTCCTGGTCTGCAGGCGATATAAAACCGAATATGGGAAACGTGAAAGTAACAAATAAAAATGATGTGGTTGCCTGGGGTGCTCTTTACTGGCAATATTTTGAAGATCTGGATAAAATAACTCCACACGAAACTCCGCTGAAACTTAAAAAGCAGCTATTCCGTGAAAAGTTCTCTGATGCAGGAAAAGTGATCGAACCTGTTACTGAAAAAACGAAATTGAATATAGGCGACAGGATAAAAGTACGCATCGAACTTCGGGTTGATAGAAATATGGAATTTGTTCACATGAAGGATATGAGAGCATCGAGCCTGGAGCCGGAAAATGTGATCTCCCGCTACAAATGGCAGGATGGACTGGGCTACTACGAAAGCACCCGCGATGCTGCTACCAATTTCTTCTTCGATTATCTTCCTAAAGGAACTTACGTCTTTGAGTATCCGCTGCGTGTTACCCACCTGGGTGATTTCTCTAATGGAATAACTTCTATCCAGTGTATGTATGCCCCGGAATTCACTTCTCATTCGGAAGGTATAAGGATAGAAGTTAAGGAATAACTCACCCTGCCTGCCTTGCCGTAGTTTGACGCACGTTCTCCGTAGTAGTACTACTACGAAGGGTGAAAAGGCAGGCTGTCCCTCTCTTTAAAAACAAGAGAGGTAACATGAGAAAAGCAGGAAGTAACTTAAAGCTCCTGCTTTGAGAAAGGTAAAAGTATAAAAGGGGAAAAACAGAATCCCTTGCAGTTCCCTTTTAATAAAAGTGAAAGTAAGAAAAGCAAGAAGAACTGTCATTTCTGCTAAATTGCTTTGTCATTCCCGAATAATCGGGAATCTACAAATAAAAAATGAAAGAAAAGGAAAGAAAAAATATAAGGTGGCAATTAAAACAATTGCCACCTTTTTTTCATTATTTTATTGACTCCTTTTTATTGAATTTCAACTCTTGATGTGTGATAAAAAGCAGAAAAGAAATTGGAGGAACTATTATGAATAAATTTTTAAAGATTGCTCTTACTGGTGTTATCCTGTTTTCTGTAGTCGGATTGCTGGCAAAGGACACAGCGCCAAAAGTTGAACTGGCAATTCTTCTGGATACCAGCGGTAGTATGGAAGGTCTTATCGAGCAAGCAAAAACCCAGCTCTGGAAGATCGTAAATGAACTGGCTCTTTCCAAAAGAGATGGTGCAACAATCGAGCTTTACGTTGCCCTTTATGAATACGGGAAGAGTAGTATTCCCGCAGAAGAAGGTTACATCCGCATGATAGTAGAACTCTCACAGGACCTTGATAAAATATCGGAAGAACTGTTCATCCTGCGAACAAATGGCGGAGACGAATATTGCGGACAGGTGATCCAGTCTGCTGTGAGTGGACTGCTCTGGAGTGAAAGTAACGAGGAACTCAAGATTATCTTCATAGCTGGAAATGAACCTTTCACTCAGGGAAAAGTGGATTATAAAGAAGCCTGCAAGCAAGCTATTTCCAAAGGAATAATTGTAAATACGATATTTTGCGGTGACTACAAGGAAGGTATCGATACCTGGTGGAAAGACGGAGCAGACCGTGCTGATGGAAAGTATATTAACATTGATCAGAACCAGCAGATCGTTCATATTGAAGCACCCCAGGATGAAGAAATAATGCAACTAAGCGGCGAATTGAACAAAACCTATATAGCCTATGGCAGGGAAGGAAAAAAATTCAAGGAGCGCCAAGCAGAACAGGATAAAAATGCTATGGCTCTCGGTGCTGGTGTATACACACAACGGGCTGTAACCAAATCTACCGGTCAATACAAAAACATTGCCTGGGACCTGGTGGATGCAGAAGAAGAAGGTGCAGTCAATATTGAAGAATTAAAAGAAGAAGAACTTCCTGAAGAGATGAAAGGAATGAATTCAAAAGAACGTAAAGCTTACGTAGAAGAAAAAGCACAGGTACGAAAAGAGCTCCAAGAAAAGATAAATAAACTGAACATAGAAAGACGTAAATATGTAGCCGAGCAGCGCAGTCAACTTCAGGATAACACTCTTGATGCTGCGATTATCAATGCAATAATCGAACAGGCACAAAAGAAGAACTATAAGTTTGAATAAAACTACCTTCTTTTGTCACACTGAGCCTGTCGAAGTGTGGAGGTAGCCATTTGTAAGTTACTTTGGAGATTACTCTATCCTTCGATGAACTCAGGATGACAGAAGAAACTGATTAAGAAAAGGAGAACAAAAATGTTAAAAAAAGAGAATTTAATAAAAATCATAATGTTATTCCTTATAATATTGCCAACATTCATGTTCGCAGACGGTCTCATAGTAATCCCACCGCCACCCTACCCTCCGCATCCTCCATATCCTCCTCCCACTCCATATCATCGTGAGCCTTTCCCATTAGAAGTTGTATATCATCACGTTGAAGTGGATATCGACGGGCAAATGGCAACTACTCATATCGATCAATCGTTCTATAATCCCACTAACCGCCAGCTTGAGGGATACTATCTGTTCCCTGTTCCCAAAGGAGCTGTTCTCAAAGATTTTACTATATTCATCAATGGAAAGGAAACTCCTGCTGAACTTCTGGATGCCAAAAAAGCCCGTGAAATCTATGAAGACATAGTGCGTAGAATGAAAGACCCTGCCCTTCTGGAGTACAATGAATTGGGACTTTTCAAGGTCAGGATATATCCTATCGAGCCGCACAGCGAGAAAAAAGTAATAATGTCTTACCGTGAAGTTCTGCACGAAGATAGCGGAACTTTCGAATACATTTACCCGCTTAATACTGAGAAATTTTCTTCCAAACCACTCAAAGATGTAAGCGTAAAAGTTGAACTGAAATCGAAGGACAAGATAAAGAATATCTACTGCCCTACCCACGAAGTGAATATTATCCGTCACGACGAGAACCATTCCATCATCAGTTACGAAGAGATGAATGTTACTCCTGATATCGATTTCAAGCTCTACTATGACACAAACTCTTCCAAGGTTGGATTGTCTCTCCTTTCCTACTGCAAACCAAACGAAGACGGATATTTCTTTCTGAGCGCAACTCCTGCAATAAAGTTCGACGAAAGCGATATCAATGAAAAGGATATAACTTTTGTGCTTGATGTTTCGGGAAGTATGGCAGGTGATAAACTTAAAAAAGCAAAAAAGGCACTTATTTACTGCATCGAAAATCTGAACCAAGGTGATAGATTTGAGCTTATCCGTTTTTCCACAGAAGCTTATGCTCTATTCAAAAAACTGGTTCCTGCCAATAAACAAAATGTCGAAAAAGCTGAAGAATTCATAGAAAAAATGCGACCCGTAGGTGGAACGAATATCGAAGAAGCACTGAACATGGCATTGAAACTGGAATCAAAACCAGATCGACCGTATATGATAATTTTCATAACAGACGGCAAGCCCACGATCGGGGAAATGGATAAAGATAAACTGGTGGAAAAAATAAAATCTGCGAATCTGAATAACACCCGCATCTTCACATTTGGTATTGGAAACGAAATAAATACACATCTTCTGGATAAGATCACTGAAGTAACCAAATCAACCCGAAGCTACATCTCACCTTCGGAAGACATCGAGATAAAGATTTCACAATTCTACGATAAAGTCCAGTCTCCGGTTCTTACCGATGTTGTTTTTACCTATAAAGATCCTGTCGAAGTTTATCAGACTTATCCCGGGGAAATACCTGATCTTTTTAAAGGATCAAATATAACCGTGTTCGGTCGTTATAAGAATCACGGAAATATCGATATTACACTTTCCGGAAAATTGAAAGGAAAAACCAAAGAATATAAATTCCCTGCATACTTTAATCATAACAGCGAAAAGAACGA
>JAGLWO010000330.1 GCA_023133395.1 Candidatus Cloacimonadota bacterium
AAGAAAAATCTTCTGTTTGAGTTGTTTTCTAATTTCTTTCATAGATTAGACTTAGAAAAAACGAGTTAAGATTTTTTAGTGGTGTTTACCAATTTTAGTAATTTACATCCGCCGGGAGTTTTTCTTTGCTTCATTTCTTTTGTCGGCACAAAAGAAATGAAGAGGAGATGGTTTGATTTGACGTTTTTGGGTGGGTTATTTGTTAACCTTCTTACACTTTTACGGAGATAATATTTTTATTTCTTTACATTTTTCAGGGGATTAATTTAGATGCTCTTAGCACTTTTAAGGAGGAGAATTAATGAAACGAAGTTTATACAGTGAATTACTTTCCTGGAAAAATGACGTTAAACGTAAACCTCTTTTGTTACAAGGAGCACGTCAGGTTGGAAAGACTTATCTTATTAATGAATTCAGACATAATGAATACTCAAACTTTATTTATCTTAATTTTGAGCAAAATCCGGAGTTAAGTACCTTATTCGAAAATGAGCTAAAACCGGAAAAAATTATAACCAATATAAGTCTGTACCTCGGACGAAAAATAACTTCTACTGATACATTGATCTTTTTTGATGAAATACAAGCTACTCCAAATGTATTAACCAGTTTAAAGTATTTTCACGAAGAAGCACCTGAATACCATGTTGTTGCAGCTGGTTCATTATTGGGAGTGAGCGTTGCCAAAGAAAACAGTTTCCCGGTAGGTAAAGTTAATTTTATGATGCTGTATCCTATGTCTTTTGTTGAATATCTAAATGCATTTGGTGATAAACTGCTTGCGGATAATCTATTAAACAAAATTAAACCGGAACCTTTCCCGGAAATAATACACGAAAAATTGCTTTCACATTTGAAATTGTATCTTTATTTAGGTGGTATGCCCGAAGTATTGCAGGATTATTTGGATAATCGAGATATTAATTCTGTTAGAAAAATACAAAACGAAATACTTGAAGCTTACAAAAGAGATTTTTCTAAATATACTGGAAAATCTCAAGCCATGAGAAATTCAGAATTGTGGAATTCTATACCCTATCAATTAGCCAAAGAAAATAAAAAATTTAAATATAGTGATGTACGTAAAAAAGCGCGCGCATCTACTTTTGAGCAAACTATTGAATGGCTCAAAAACGCAGGATTGATCAATGTGGTTTACAATATTAGAAAACCAGGACTTCCGCTTGCAGGATACGCAGATTATACAAAATTCAAAATCTACTTACTTGATTCAGGTTTATTAGGAGCAATGTTAAATCTTTCATCTGACATTATCATTAAGCCGACGGATCTTTTTTCTGAATATAATGGAGCTCTTATAGAGAACTTTGTTGCCTCGGAACTCACATCAGAAGGTTTTAAAAATTTATTTTATTGGACATCAAAAAGTGATGCGGAAGTTGATTTTATTTTGCAAACGGGCAACAATATTTATCCTTTGGAGGTAAAAAGCGGGTTAAGCAGAAACATTAAAAGTTTAAGAAGTTATGCTGATAAATATGATCCAGAATTAATATTTCGTTGTTCACCGAGAAACTTTTTACAACACGATAACTTTATTAATATTCCATTATATGCCAGTTTTCTGATGAAAAAAATCGAATTATGATGCTGTAACTTTTTATAAAGTAATTTGGGTTATATACCAGGTTTTATTGTCGTTTACTGTATCGCTGCTAACAAGCGTATCTGCAGAGTCCCGCAGAGCACGCAAAACATTAAATGTCATATCTCCTTCAAAAGCTCTTCGATAGCTCTTTTAAGCTGAACATCATCATCATCCACAATCTGCTCTGGTGTGGGTTCAATAATAATATCGGGTTGCACTCCAATTC
>JAGLWO010000331.1 GCA_023133395.1 Candidatus Cloacimonadota bacterium
AAAGCAAATAATTCTTGACATTAAAATGAAGTAATTCAATTTTTCCCAGCCTTGTAACAAGGCGTGATATAAAGAGTTATGAAATAGATAGATGAAGTTATTGGAAGGGGACTTGAATGAAAAGAACTTATCAACCTCATAATAGAAAGAGAAGAAATAAACACGGATTTCGCTCCAGAATGGCAACCAAGGCTGGTAAAAAAATTCTTGCCCACAGAAGAGCGAAGGGGAGAACCCGCCTAACCGTTAGCGATTAGATGAAATTAATTACCTCGAAAAGAGAGTACCAGGATATCTATGACACTCATATAAAATCCGAGGGTAATCTCTTTATCTTCCTGAGAAAAAAAATACCAGAAAGCCCTCTCGCAGTTGGAATAGTTGTAAGTAAAAAAATTGGAAAAGCTGTTGTTAGAAATAAAGTAAAACGTCGAATTAAGGCATTTATCAGAGAGAACATTGATTTGCATCCAACTAATGAAAAGATCATTATCTTAGCAAAACCTGAAGCTGGAAATGCTGATTGGCAGGAAATTAAGGAAGATCTGACCGATTTATTTACCAGATAGATTTAAATGAAAATTTTCAATAAATTAGTATTATTAATTATTGTCTTTTATAGGAGATTTATTTCTATTATTTTACCTCCAAGTTGCCGGTTCACTCCCACCTGTAGTGAGTATTCCCATCAAGCTTTTCAGAAATATCCCTTTTTTAAAGCTTTGAGATTATCTGTCCTGAGAATTTTGAAATGCCATCCATTTCATTCTGGTGGTCATGACCCACTTCCCTAAGGAGAATTTATGGAAAAACGAACTCTTTTAGCTGTACTATTAATTTTAGTCGTTTTCTGGATAAGTAGTGAATTTATCTGGAAAAATAAAAAAACACAGGTTGAAAAACCTGCAACTGAGACTATTGAAAAACCTGAAGAACAAGTTGAAGTAAAACCTACAAAAGAAATTACTGCACAAATTCCTGTAGAACCTGAAAGTGATATTGAAATTGTAAATAATATTTCTTTTGAAAATGAATTTTTAAAAGTTTCTTTCAGCAATCAAGGCGCTGTTGTTAACTCAATTCAACTTAAAGAATATTTTCTCTCCGACAAAGAAACACCTGTTGAACTTATCCCGAATAATGAGTCGCTTTTAAACACTGAGCTTTTAATGAGTTCAGGGAATATCCTGAATTTAAAAAATGTTATATTTCAATTTATTGAGAACAAAGAAGACAATCAAATAACATTTATCTCCCAGACTGAAGCTGGTATTATTGAGAAAACATATAAACTCACTGGTAAATACCAGGTTGATCTTGAAATGAGAATTACAAGTTATGAAGATTTTGTGGGTTATAATATTGGATTGGATAGCGGTATTGCAGATACAGAAGAATATTTGAAAATGAAATCAAGAGAATATAAAGTTGTAGGACAGCTCGATAATGCTATTACGAAATACAGCTTAGCCAAGCTAAAAGAAAACCGGGAATTATCGGGAAACATCGATTGGTCAGCTATTAAATCCAAGTACTTTACCATGGCTATCATCCCTGACGATTTAATCGATATGAATAAACTCTCTGCCTTTAAAAGCAATGAGAGTCCAGCAATGAAAATCGGTATAACCGTTTCCCGACCCGAAATAGTTCATAGATATCAACTCTATTTTGGACCTTTATTATATTCTGACCTTAAAGAATACGGAAATGGTATTGAAAATACAGTCGAAATGGGACCAAAATTCCTGCAATGGATCAGTAAAATTTTTATGGCTTTTCTTAAATTTCTACATAGTTTCATTCCAAGCTGGGGTATCTGTGTAGTTATTTTTTCTGTAGTTTTAAAGATAATATTGTATCCTCTCACTCATAAAAGTTTTGAATCAAGCACCAAAATGCAAAAAATCCAACCTTTGATGAACGAGCTCAAGACTAAATATAAATCTGACCCACAAAGAATGAATGCCGAACTGAAAAAACTTTATAAAGAACACGGTGTAAATCCCTTAGGTGGTTGCCTTCCAATGCTGTTTCAGATGCCAATACTGTTTGCTCTTTATCCAATTCTGCGTTACTCAATTGATCTAAGACAAGCTCATTTCCTCTGGCTTCCAGACCTTTCGGAACCCGATCCAATATGGTTGCTTCCCATTCTGATGGCTGTATTTATGTTTGTTCAGCAGAAACTGATGTCGCCTTCCAAACAATCTTTAGAAGAAATGGATGAAAAGCAAAGAGCTTCCATGCAAAGCCAGAAAATGATGATGTATTTCATGCCAATAATGATGTTCTTCATTTTTAAATCTTTGTCCTCCGGATTGGTGTTATACTGGACACTCTTTTCAGTTATCGGTTCAATCCAACAATACATTATCAAGAAAAAATTCAAAAAGGAAGAACAATGCGTGAAATAATAAAAGAAGGAAAATCCACATCTGCAATAATTTCAGAATTCATGAATGAATTTAAGCTAAAATTAGATGACTTTAAATTCGAAGTAATTGAACAAAGTTCACACAAATTTTTGAACTTGTTTAGCTCAAAGCTAACAAAAATAAAATTTATTATGCCTGATGTGTCAGAAAAAATCAAGGAATTCACTGATGGCATTTTATCAAAGATGAATGTGGAATACAGTTCGGTAAAAGTTGATTTTGAAGAAAATATCTATAATGTCTCAGTTGGTGGAGCAAAAGATCCCGGGTTTATTATTGGTAAGGAAGCTAAACTTTTAGACAGCCTCCAGCACTTGCTTAACCAGATGATCAATAAATCTGAGAAGAAAAAACTTAAAGTCCATATTGACGTGGATGGATACCGTCAGAGAAGAAAAGACGCTCTTATTGAGAAAGTAAGAAATATAGCGGAACAAGTTAAACGAAATAGTAAAAGTGTTACCATGGAACCTCTTCATGCAGCTAATAGAAGAATTATTCACCAGTTCGTTGAAAAAGACGAATATTTAAATACAATGACAATTGGTGAAGGTGATTTTAAACGTGTGGTCATCCTACCTGCAAGTAAAATTAAAGAAAGATCGAGGAAGACAAAATCACCAAAATCGAGATAGGAAAAGTTACCTGTCATATTGTATCTGCAGGAACCTGGTGGGGAGACGGTGGAGCAACAATGGGCGTGCTCCCCAAAACTCTCTGGAAGAAATTCCTAGATTATGATGAGAAAAACCGGGTAAAACTCGCTCTTAATTTACTTCTGATTCAAACAAATGGAAAATATATTCTCGTTGATACAGGTATCGGAAACAAAATAACAGATAAAATCAAAAAAATTTACAATTACTCTAATTTTACATTACTGCCTAATCTCAACAAAATCGGTATTTCCAGAGAAGAGATAAACTACGTAATTCTAACGCACCTTCATTTTGACCATGCAGGTGGAGTAACTTCACTCTTAAATGGAAAAAAAGAACTCACCTTTCCAAATGCTGTATATCTGATTCAGAAAAAGGAATGGGGAATTGCTAAAAACCCGAACGGGCTAAACAGAGCTTCCTACAAGTTCAAAGAAGACTTGGAATTACTTGACCGTTCCGGGAACTATCAACTGATAGATGGTGATTATCAACTCACTCCAGAAATCAAACTCGAACTTGTCAGCGGTCATTCCGAAGGTATGCAGATTGTTAGAATTGAAAGTGGAAACAAACTTGCCTTTTATGCAGGAGATATAATCCCCATGGAAGCTCATAAACATCCATCCGTGACTTCCGCTTATGATATCAACCGTAAAGAAACTTTCAATGTAAAAATGAAAATACTAGAAGAACTAAATAAGAACGGTGGTACTCTTTTTCTAAGTCACGATACTGAAAAAGTAACTATAAAATATTAATCAATTCAACGTAATAATTAAAATACTTGCTTTATTTTTCACAAAATCATTTCTTTGAATTGATTTTTATAAGTTAGATATTTCATTGATATATTTAATTTTCTATTTCAGGAGAATTAAATGACAGATAAAGCTTTAGATAGTATTAGGACTCTCGAAAAAAAATTATCCCAATGTAAAAAAGCTGGAAAAGAAAAAGTCGAAATATTAAACCAACTATCTAAAGCCCACTGGAGCTCATCCCCTCATAAAGCATTGGATTATGGTAAACAAGCTCTGGAGATATCCGAAAAAATCAATGACAAAGAAGGAAAAGGAAAAGCAATAAATACAATTGGTGTAAGTAATTATTACTTAGCCAGATATGATTCAGCTCTGGAATGTTTCTTTAAAGCACTTAAAATTCACGAAGAACTCGGTATTAAAAGAAAAATTGCCTCTTCTTATAACAACATTGGAATGATATATGATACAACAGGCAAATATGAAAACGCTTTAGAAGTCTATGAGAAATCAATAGAAATTGAGAAAGAACTCGGAAATAAAAGGGGTATTGCAAATTCTTTAAATAATACGGGAAATGTTTATGGCTATCTAAAGAAACATGATAACGCTCTGGAACATCATAAAAAGGCTTTAAAAATATTCGAAGAAATTAATGATAAATTAGGTATTTCTGCTTCTTTAAACAATATTGGAGATGTCTACCTTACTATTATCGAAAATCCGGATAAGGCGCTAAAATATCTTCTGAAATCCTTAAAAATTAATGAGGAAATCGGGAACAAAAACAGAATTGCCATATCTTTGATAAATCTTGGTGATTGCTACACAAAATTGAAAAATCCTCAAAAAGCACTCGTTTATCTTAAACGAAGTTTGAAAATATCCAAGGAGATCGAAGCAAAAAATCTAATCAGAGATTGTTACAAAGTATATTCAGAATTGTACTCTATAAAAGAGAACTATAAGAAAGCAATCGAATATTACAAACTCTACTCAGAAACAAAAGACAGTATCTTCAATGAAGAAAGCAGTAATAAAATAGCCGAAATGCAAACTAAATATGAAACTGAAAAGAAAGAAA
>JAGLWO010000332.1 GCA_023133395.1 Candidatus Cloacimonadota bacterium
ATCCCGAATGATGTTCACGAAAAAATCGCTGACAGCTATCGGCTTTTCCTCAGTCTTTTATATTGTAAGAAACCGGTTGTAACAGGGACTTTCACAATCGAATCTTTTGAAATAATGAAGGATTTCCAACTTGCTGTTCGTGGAAATGAAAAAAATCTGAAAGAAAAACCTTTAACAGTTTTTTCCTGCTGTCCCACATCTCCGCTCAAATGGAGTGATGTTACTTCCCAAAATGTTCTGGATTGTGCACAATATTCGATTCCGGTTGAATTTATTGCAATGCCACTTTCCGGTTTTATTGCTCCAGTAACTTTGGTTGGGACTTTAATTCAGCATACTGCGGAAACATTGAGCGGGATTGTTATCGGTCAGCTTGCGAATCCGGGAACTCCGATGTTATATGGCGGTTCACCTGCGATATTCGATGTTCGCTACGAAACTACTCCGATGGGTGCAGTGGAAACAATGATGATAGATTGTGCCTATAATGAGATCGGGAAATATCTGGAATTTCCCACGCAAGCATATATTTCTTTGAGCGATGCCAAACAATTAGATGCACAAGCTGGACTCGAATCCGGGATGGGTGCAACTCTTGCTGCTTTATCAGGAATCAATAGCATTTCAGGTCCGGGAATGCTCGATTTTGAAAGTTGTATCAGTTTAGAGAAACTGGTTATGGATAATGAAATTTGCGGAATGAATCTGAGAATGATCGATGGAATTGAACCGAAAGAAGATTTTCCATCTATTCCGATCTTTGAAGAATTGCTGGAAGAAAATCATCTTCTTATTTCCAAACATACAAGAAAGTATCTGAAAAAAGAGCATTATTTTCCAGGAGAAATTATAAATCGAGCAAACAGACCCAGATGGATCGCAGAAGGAAAAACAACTCTCGAAGAAAGAGCACACACTGAAGTGGAAAAATTGATCCAAAATTATGAACCTTCGAGTTTATCAAATGAGGTCAAAAGCGATCTGATAAAATTAATGGATAAAGAAGCACAACGATATGGTCAGGATAAGCTTCCAGAAATACAAAGATGAGTAAAATTGTTGAATTTGGAATAATGGAAATCGAACCTGAAAAGGATGTTGTTTTCAAGGAATTCGGAATTCCGAAAATTGATCAGGTTTCGGAAAAAATTAAAAGTCTTTATAAAAATTCATTAATACTTTTTCAAAAAAAATCGGAACCTCTCGGGATATATTCTGAAATTTTAAAAGAAGAATTTGAAGTAGTTTTCAAAGGAGAAGGAACTAATTCTGCTG
>JAGLWO010000333.1 GCA_023133395.1 Candidatus Cloacimonadota bacterium
AGGAACTTAGGCTTTAGCATCATTCGAACTTACCGACTCTGAAGAAAGTTGCAAGCTCTGGTACTGTTGATGATTTTGCTTCCTTCAAGGTTCCAGAAAAGAGAACCTTTCTCTTGTCGATAAATATTATCTTATCTGCTATCCTGTGAATACTGGCAAGCTCGTGGGATACAATCAAAATCGTCATTTTCAACAGTGTTTTTAATTTTAGAATAAGATCATCCAAAGCCGCACTGGTAAGAGGGTCCAGACCAGCAGATGGCTCATCACAGATCAGAATAACTGGATCCAAAGCGATAGCCCTGGCTAAAGCTGCTCTTTTCTTCATACCACCTGAAAGTTCTGCTGGCAAAAGGTACTCTGCTTTTCCAAGGTTAACCAGGTTGAGCTTGACCCGAATTATTTTCCCCATTAATTCTTCTGGTAGGTCAGTATGCTGTTCCAGAGGAATAGATATGTTCTCAAAAATATTGATAGAATTCAATAAAGCTCCATTCTGAAAAACCATACCAATTTTTTCGAGAATCCTATTAAACTCAGCCTCATCCATATTGGTGACTTCTTTACCAAAAATCTTTACCGATCCAGAATGGGGTTCACATAATTTGAGAATGTTCTTTATTAATGTGGTTTTCCCACACCCGCTACCACCTAAAATAACCGTTATTTCCTGGGGAAAGATATCTACAGAGATATCTTCCAATATGGTCTCTTCACCATATTTGGAAACAAGATTCCTAACAGAGATTATCGGCTCTTTCATATTTTAAAATAAAATATCAAACTATTTATGGCATCCAATATTATAACCCAGAAAATGGAAGCCACAACCGCCTGAGTTGTAACTTTTCCCACCCCTTCGGCTCCACCTTTTACATTAAAGCCATAATAACTTCCTATGATCACGATTACCCAGGCAAAGAAAAAACTCTTGCCCAGTCCTACCAAAGCATCCTTCATGGTAAGAACTTCAAAAACCCTGTTAAAAAATACTACTGCACTCAGATCCAGGTAGGTTATGGCAATGATTAATCCACCAAAAATTCCAATCAGAGTAGATATCGTAACAAGCAGGGGTATGCAGATGGTAATAGCATGAAACTTGGGCACTACAATATAACGGATAGGGTTGATAGCCATCATTTTCAAGGCATCAATCTCTTCAGTCACTTTCATGGTGGCAATTTCGGAAGCAATGGCAGACCCGCTTCTACCGGCTAATATTATTGCTGTCAGTATTGGTCCCAGTTCTGTAACCATGGAAATTGCTATCAAATCTGCTACAAAAATATTGGCACCAAACTGACGCAACTGAGCAGCAGATTGCAGAGCCAGGATCAGACCCAGTATCAGGGAGAGCAATCCAATTATGCCCACAGCATCAACGCCAATGAGCAGACTCTGCTGAATGACCGAACCTTTACGCTGTCCTTTATGATTGAACAGTCCCACAAAAGACCAGTAGAAAATGTCTGCTACCAGTAAAACAGTATCTTTAACGGAATCCTTCCACCTGAAAAAACTTTCTCCTAGGATTATTAAAAAATTTTCTTTACCTTTAGGAGCGGATTTCTCCAATTCCATTGAAGAAAAAGTTTTAATTGCGTTTTCTACTGTGTTGTTCATATTAACCAAGTTTGGAGTAAATTCTTTTAGAATCTGGCGAAGTTCATCTATAAAAGCTGTACCAGCGCTATCAATAGAAGTAACCCCTGCAAGATCTATGGAAGTGATTTTCCTCTCCCTGAAGTTTGAAAATTCCTTCAGTAAGGGTGAAACTGTGAACTTGGTGAGTTCACCTTCCAAAAACAGGGTCTGGTCTCTATATTCCATAATTTATCTTAAGAAGTAGGTAATTCTGAGAAACAAGGTGTGTTTTTTTACAATGTATTCATCACCTATTTCCGGAATCTTATTCTCTAGTTTAAGCTTGTAATCCAGAGAGATATATTTGAACAGCTTGAGGTTTATCGAATTTTCCCACTCCATTGTATAATCTTCATCTTTTTCAAAAGGAAAGAGAAAGTCAGCATTGGTTGTATAAGTAAGATTAAATGGCAGTTGGAAACTTCCGATGACTGAGACTTCAGTACCGGTTTTACTTACTGACTCCAGCTCGTTATAGGTCCTGTGCTCAACGAGAGAGAGAGAATCGATTTGAGCATCTGTGAGTTCGTAAACATCATCATTCATATCCTGACGCATTCCAAAACCTGCTCTCAAACTTAAATTTGCCCTCGGATAGTTCAAGATCCGGTAGTTGATCCCGATCCCCTCTTTCAGTACAAGAGGGAAAAAAGAGGGTTCAATTTTTACCTCTTTTGCACAGGTAGTATCTACAACAATGACACCATCTTTATCCTTTTTAGTATAACAAAATTCGTCTGAACTGTAATATTTTTCTGTAAAGAAATGTGAATTGACATCGAATCTTGCGTAGAATCCCAGGTTTTTCAGGAAATAGTATATTCCTGTATTTTTCAGGTCAAATTCGTCAGCAGCAAGTCGGAAATCGATATCTGTAGTTTTTGAAGTTCCAACTTCGATAAGGTTTTTCATAGTATAATGCAAAGGATCCTGATCGTAGATCAGATAATTTTCAAGCTGTGTATTCAAGGTAATAGTGGTCTCTGGATTATCCTTATCTGCTTCATTATTACTATTGACATTAACATTGGCATGGATAGCACTAGAAAATTTTGTTTTTCCCATTGATGCTTCCAGGAAACTTTCTTCCAGGATACCTGCTCCGCCCATTGTGGTCGGATTTCCTTCTTCATCAGTTTCCATAACAACTGTAAGCTTCTGAACTGTACCCTCTTCAACAAATACTGTTGTGAAATCCCGATAGGTATTAAACGGTTCGTTATTAACAGTGATTTTATAAAGCCCCGGTCTTAAAACCCAGACCTTTTCCTGTTCACCAACCTCTACCTCTGCTGGGAATTCACTGCCATAGCTTTCACCATCTTTGAGGTCAAAGACCTCATACCTGACCTTGGCGAAATTACGATTTTCATCCATCACATCTACGATAAGACAGCCCCAATCAGGATCGATAATTGTTTTATATCTGGGTACTATTTTGATATTTTTCTGCACCAAACGCTGAGCAGGCTTCCCGGAACCATATTCAATAGTGTACAATCCTTCCAGAAGCGGAATCGCTGTTCCCATCTTTCCCGAATATTCATAACCATACTTATCAATAATTTTGTAGTGAGGTTCATTATCGGTTCTGGTTATTGCCGGCAGAAGAAGCAGTCCTTTACCACCAGCTGTTACTTCTTTATCCAGAACCTCAACCAGAGATGTATCCAGTTCTTCTGTTATTTCCAGGGCTTGCTTGTCAGCTTCAGGACCCAGGGTATAGTAGAACTGAACCTTTCTTATAAAATTATCTGTTTCTGCTAAGATGATGTCATTGATTGTCTGGACAAAGGTATCAAAATCTCTTGCCAGTAATATTTTCTCAACATTCGCGCTGTGCTCAACTATATTAGTTTCCCCTTCACTTTTTCGTAAGGCAAAATCGATATTCAAACGAGCCTGGAAAATAGTTTCCGACTGATACATTTCAATATTATTAAGCGTAGTAATAAGCTCATAATCAGGATGAGTTGCTAGAAATTCCCGCTGGACCTGCTTGAAAATATTGTAATTATCCAGACGTTTTTTTATCAAATCAGGTATGATCTTGGAAAGCTTTACTCCCCAGAGATCATTACTGGAATAGGTAATGCGCGGTCCGAAGTGTCTAACCACGATCTGGTTCCTATTATAGGTTTTCGGTATTTTAGTATCAAGAACAAATACAGAGATATCAAAAGGTTTTTCCTGTTTTAGTTCTTCCTTTTCCGAATGACTGTAATACTCCAGAATGTAGTAATTGGGAGTAATGATTTCCCCTGCCATACAGCCAAATAGAATTGATAAAACTACTGTGGAAAATATCAGATTTTTTTTCATAATTCCTTCCCTTTTATTTCCTTCTCGACCTGATGAGAAGTGAAGGATCTTCACTCAATTGACGAGCAAATTCATTGAGGTAATCAATGGTTTCCTTCAAACCCTCAATGATATCGAGAATATCCTGACGACTCTTCAAATGGGTAGCATCAATACGAGATAAAGTCACATCCAGTTGTTTTATTGTATCGTTGAAATCCGATAGTAATTGAGCGATGTCAGTCTGGGCAATATCACTGGAAATTCTCTCCGTACTCTCAATAATGTCTTCCACTTTTCCAGACTGCAGAATACTATTCAGTTTATCTACTGCTTCCTTTGTATCCCTGCTAATCTTAACAAGATCCCCGGAGATGGAGTCGAGATTGGAGACAATAGTGGTAACCGTTTTCTTATTCTCTTCGATAATAGTATCCACATTGCTCAGGATACTCTTTATTTTCTCACGGTTCTCTTCATTGGTTATTTCAGCCAGATTATTGAGAAGTAATTCCATTTTCTGGGTTAGTATTTCTGCCTTTCCGGAAATACTATCAAAAGTGGAAACACCGGCATTAATATAAGATTTTGGTTTCAAGAATTCAGCTTCTATAGAACCACCCGTGATCTCAACCTGCAGAAGACCGGTTATACCGATCGGGATCAATGAAGCCCTCATATCCTCTTTTACCGGAGTTCCTGACTTCACACTGACAACAACAATTATATTAGTAACATCATCTTTATCAATTGTTATATCATCCACCCTGCCAATTCCAATCCCCCTATACTTGACGGGACCGCCAACCTGCAGACCGGAGACTGAGGTATTCTCGTATTTAATGTAGTAGGTATCACGTTTTTCCATTATTTTACTACCAGCTACAAGTACAAGAAAGACAATCATTAAGACCGAGACTACCAAGATGAAAATACCCAACCTCAACTTCTGAGCTTTACTCACCATAGGTTACTCCTTAGTTGTTTGCGGAAATTATAATGAATTTATTCGATGTCAAGTAAAAGATATAATTAAGATATAATCAGAAAGTAATTTTAAAACATTATCTCAATCCAGATTCCCAAGCGGAAGGTCTTAACTTTCGTCTCTCTTTTCCTGTCGTGGCTCCACTCGTAATTACAGGTAAGTCCTCCATGGATGTTCTTATTGAATTCATAAGATGCTCCCGGTGATATTGTATACTTCAATTTATCGACTTCTATGATAGTAGTTTCCTGTCCTTTTTGTTTATTATAGGTTTTCTCCGCTGTAAAGTTTAAATCGGTTGTAAATTCGTTTGTCATTCTGGTTCTTTTGAAGAAGAGAATCTTCAGACCTCTGGCAGCAGCAAATGTCCAGGAAAGACGACCATTCATTGACTGTGTTTGCGATTTGTTGATACTATCATATGATAAACGATGATTAATATTCTTTGAAGTAGAATAATTTAAAGAAATATTGCTTGTAATATTATGTATCCAGTTACCATACCAGGAAATAAGAGGAGCAAAATTCATCCTCAGTGCTTCAGAATCAGGAGTTTTAAAATCCAGCTCACCACTCAGGTTCTCTGTATAAACATAACTACTGGTTAAGCGGGAACTGGTGAGAAAACTCTCAGCACCAATGAGTTTTTCGAATTCAGTTAAAGTAACACTGATATTGGGAAAGGTCGTTGCCACCTGCATACTGCTGTGATCACCGTATGTACGTTTAATCTCTTTTGAATAACCAAAACTGGTGCTGAGGATATTAAGAATCGGGAAACCGACTGAAGTTGAATATTTGTCAGTGATATTCTTTATCAGAATTTCCCTATCATCACCCTCCTCATCAAGAATATGTGGTAAGCCCAGTTGATAAAGAAAGTCAGGTCTTTCTTTTCTGTCATCATAAGATGTTTTATAGATGTTGTTATAGTTGAATTTAACATTCTGTAACCTACTGATATAGTTTATAACAGCAACAAAGATATTTGTCTTTCGTTTGGGAATTTGTCCGGTTGGTTCTTCACCGTCTTTCCTTTCCGGTTCTTTCTCTTTCTGTATCCCTTCCGGAGTTATTTCATCTGTAGGCGGTTCCCTTTTTAATTCATCTTCTTTGATTTCACCTTTAGGCTCAGGGATTTTTTGGTCTTCTCTTTCAGGTTTTTCCTTTTCCGGGAGTAGTTCCTCCTGGGTTGGTGGTTCTTTACTGAATTTTTTATCAAGCCAGTTTGCCAGACTCCGTAGCATATCCTGATTCTTCAGTGTAAAATCACCACCAATGTTTCTGTTCACACTGCCTTTGTAGAACAGTGTATCCTGAGTACCCGATTTGAAATGATCCTCATCATACTTCACCGATGCATTAACACTGTATGTGAAGATATTATCTAGATACTTGGGTGTATAGTCCAGAGTGATATCCTGGGTCCTCTCCTTTTCCTCACCAATATTATAGCCTTTCCAGTAATTTCTTAGCATCAGGTCACGCTTTGTAAGCAATTTGTAAGATGTTTTGATATCACTAAAAATATCATAAGTCACTCTTGTGTCTGTATCAAAAGTTCTGGTTCTTTTAGTATTACTTTGAACAACCCAGTGGGGGATGGAATCAGTATAAGTTTCCCAGCGCCATTTTCTGGGATCAGTATCACGATATGTAAAGATATTCTCAAAGGAGTTAGGGACAGTATAGAAACTGTAATTCCCCCATAATTTTATTCCAATTTTTTCCTTGGGAATTGTCAATCTATAGTTATGTTTTATGGAATAGGAAAGAGTCGTGTCCGCTGTCGTAGGAGTTAAGGTTTTTTTCTTTTCAATATAAGAAGAGATCGAAGTATTTTTTATAGTATAAGCCAGTATCTTACTTTTGGGGGTTTTATTCTGACTGAAAGAGAGATCTGCCCTGTAAGTCAGGGATTTATTTTTTGTCCGTTTTTTATCTTCTCCACTCAAGTTATCACGTAAAACATCGGAGTTTGCCTGGAAGCGGGGGATACCCAGAGTTTGGCGTCTTGACAGAATCAAGGGCAAGCTCAAGCCCCATTCAGCAGGGAAAAACTTATTAAGGTAATACCTGTTTACTATGTTAAATTGAGTTTGTTTAGTATAGGAGCGATTGGTTACTCTTGCGGCTGAAGATTGGAAATTCTCTGAATTCCAATCCAGATCTATATCCAGTGTAGAGAAATCCGCAAAAACGGTAGAAAGCGTGGTACGAGCAGCATACCCGATATCTTCATAAGGGTCTGCTACCCTGATGTCATCAAAGTATAACCTGCCGCTAAATCCTTCGGTCGCTTCCATTCCAAGTGAGATCTCTTTTATATTCGTAAGTGTGGGGTTCCCTTTCATACTGAATCTATAGCCATCTTTCAAATAACTTGTATCCTTGATGTCATCCAGGGTTTTCAGGTGGGTAAGGTCAGAAAATTTCACTTCGATCTCCTCCCAGCCATCTCTGTCCATTTCCGCATAATATTCCTGGAGATCCAGTTCATGACGGATTTCGTAGTAGTGTAAAGAATCTGATCCCATACGGATTATAAGCGAATCCTGTTTATCACTGGAACCTCCATACTCGGATTCTTCCGCATATATCCAAAACCTGATTTTATTGTAGCTTAAAAAATTAAATGTTTCCCTGAAGCTCTGTGTTACTAGCCCGTGATGTCCTCCTTCAAGGTTATTGTAATCAACGATCAGTGATTGTTCCAAGGTTTCCTCACCACGTTCTTTCAATACTGTATATGGAGCAGGAGTATAATGAGGGTCTTTCTGATTATCAATAATTCCCACGATCATGGATTCATCTTCAGAAAAAATGATTTCATCATTTTTATCCTTAATGAAACCTTCTTCCCATTTATTGCCGGTAATATCAAGCGAAACAATTTTCACCCGTGTACTGTCTTCAACTTCAAACCACACGCGTGCATAACTTATCTTTTTGATATTGGGAACTTTGCCGGGCTGGTTTGAGATAATGCGGTAATTATCAGGATCATGCAGGGGAATGCGGTAAAGTCTCCATCCCTTGTACTGGCTTTCCAGGAATTCTTCACCATCATTCAGACAAACAGAGTATTCAAAATAGACATCTTCCATATTCAGTATTCCATTATCATCAAGGTCTTCCGTATCGAGCTTGTTATTCCCCTCTGTTCCATTTATCCAGGGATATTCCTCTTCACCACCAATTGTTACCTTTTCATTATCAAAATTATCATTGGGATCATCCCCAGGTTCCCCATCTGGTATTCTATCCAGACCAA
>JAGLWO010000334.1 GCA_023133395.1 Candidatus Cloacimonadota bacterium
ATAAATATCTGCGCTATTTTTTTATTCTTAATTCTTTTATAAAAGTTTAAAAGGCAAATAGCCCATAATAAATACCACAATCCGACATTAAGAATATAAAAACGTGAATAGTTAAAACCAAATCCAAGTTTTGTATAGAAAACGTTTATTGGTTTGTAATTGTATAAACTAAAAATTATAGCCGTGAAAATAATAAAAGAACAAATGATTTTAAAATATTTGCTTAGTTCATAACCTTTATTTTTTATAATTAAAAATAATAAAATTGTAGGAAGAATAATATATTGATGATTACTTTTTGCATGTAAATGAGAAGTGAAAAAGAAATTTATAAAATTTTTTAAAACAGTCTCAAATCCTTTTCCAGCTAATTTAATTCCTACCCTGTTTGTAGGAATTTTGTATACAAAGTTAATTAAAAAGAAAGGATAATTAATAAGAATATAAAGAATAGTTAAAATTATGAGGGAAATTATTAGATGTTTTACAGCTTGTTTTTTCTTAATAAAATGAATAATAATTATGAACAAGCAGAAAAGGATAAAAACTCCGGATAAGAAAAAACCGGAATAGAAAGGATAAATAATAACAATAAGATATGAAATAAAGATTTTTTTTGAAAAGTAAAGATTTGTAAAAGCATAGAGCAGTAAAGGAATTCCAGCTACAGATAACCCTCCTTGCGACCAGAATGGTAGATAAATGAACGAAATGGATAACAAAACTGAGAAAATAATTGATAATTTTTTAAAAATAAAATTTCTTAAAAGAAGAAAAAATCCTATAAAAGCTAAAATTCGATAAATAATCTCATTAATTATATAGCCCGGAAGAAATCCGAATTGCCAGAAAATTTTTGGGATTGTTACCAAAGATACTCGAAAAATCGGTTCAATACCCGGCATATAAAATTCTTCCATTGATTCAACAGGAAAAAAGTTACCCTGAAATTTTCCATCAAATAGTCCTAAATAACTTATCTGATCGAGATTATCAAATTGCTCAATATAACAATTCTCTCCTTTAATGATATATGGTAGAAAATAAATTGTGAACAAAAAAACTGAAAGTAAAATCCAGGTTAACTTATTTTCAATGAATTTTAGTTTCATTTCAACTCAATTTCTTATAAAATTCTAAAATTTTTAAACAGGTGAAATCAACTTCTTGAATTGTGAGAGAGTAAAACATTGGCAAACGAAGAATTATATCACAAATAAAATCTGTTATTGGCAAATCAACATTATTATATTTACCCTGCCAAAAAGCAGCTTTATGCAATGGCTGGTAATGAAAAACAGCTTGTATTCCTTTCTGCTTCAAATAATGTATTAGTTTTTTTCTTTGGATTTCGTTCTTTGTGTGAATATAGAAGCAATGACCATTTGATAAACATCCATTTGGAATTACCGGTAATTTGTTATTTTCAATAATATCAGAAAGGTTCTTAAGATAACGTTTAAAAAGTAAATTTCTTTTTTCATTAACTTTAGATAGATTTTTTAATTGTGGATAAAGAAATGCTGCTTGCAATTCCGACATCGAGAAATTCGAGCTTTTTTCTACCCAGGTATATTTTTCGATTAGACCTTTTTCAAAATGGATGCGGTTTGTACCATAGTCTCGAAGGAATTCCGCTCTTTCTATCATTTCATTTTTATTTATAAGAAGAACTCCACCTTCTCCACATTGGATATTTTTTGTTTTATGGAAACTTATGACTGCCAGGTCTCCGAAACTTCCTGCAGGATTATCTTTGAATCTACTTCCAATCGACATTGCAGCATCTTCGATCAGGTATAGATGGTTCTTTTTACAGATGGATGTAATTTTATCCATCTGGCAGATAACTCCACCATAATGAACTGCCACGACAGCTTTGGTTCTTTTTGTGATTAAAGGTTCGATCTTATTTTCATCTATGTTTTTTGTATCTTCTTTTATGTCACACCAGACGATTTCTGCACCCTGTCGCACAAATGGATTTGCAGTTCCGGGATGCGTAAACGATGGCATAATGATCTCATCACCAGGTTTAATATTACAAAGCAGTGCACACATTTCCAGGGCAGATGTACAGGAAGGGGTCATAATAGCTTTTTCGCAGGAGGTTTCTTTTTTTATAAGCTCGGCACATTTGGATGTAAATTCTCCTTTTCCTGAAAAACGATTTTTGTCTATTGCTTGTTTCAGATATTTGATCTCATCTCCCAGTACTAAAGGTTTATTAAAAGGGATTTTCATTTTGATTTCCTATTTCTTCCAGATAAATTTGGGGGAATCCTGACCTTCGCAGAATAAAAGGTCAAAGATCGTGACATTGTGTGCAAATTTACCCCAGGGCTGGCTGTAAACAGGGTAATTTGAGTAATCCATATATTCAAGTTTGATATTATTTTTTTGGAATAATTCAGGATTTATGTAAGATTTTGCTGAAGGTCCCGTCAGGTAAAAATCTCCATTAAGCTGCTGAATAATTGAGATTATTTTTTCGTTCTTTCCTTCCATAAGTTCAAATTCTCTTGAATCTGAGAAAGTCGTTTTTATACCGAGCGTTCCGGTAATTTCTTTAATCAAAAGTTGATTCAGATCACTCAAGTTTTCCCAGTTTTTTCTCATTAATATATTTTGGAATAATTTGAAATATTGTTTGAAATATCTACATTTCTTATAGTTCTTTTCCAATGCTTTCAGATGCTTTTTTCTCCAATCTACAGAATTGTCTATTTTAACTTCATTTATTTTCATAGATTGCGTTCCATTGGTTGGGATTGTGAGCCATTTGAGACCTTCGGGAGTTTTTATCTGGTTGCGGTTTCTCCAATCTCTGGTAGTATATTGTGCAGTATCCAGGAATACAAAGTGATCTACCTTCTGAATGATATGGAAGTATCCTTTCCAGGGAATGTAATTTGATTGGGTGATAGCTATCTTTTTCATTTTCACCGCTAAGACACTAAGGCGCTAAGTCGCACTAAACTTGATATAAGCCTACAGGGACTATTGTTAAGTTTATTAGTTCTCAATAAACCCCCTTTTGTTCCCCCTTACGAAGGGGGATTTTTTCGTTCGTTTTTGCCTGCCAAG
>JAGLWO010000335.1 GCA_023133395.1 Candidatus Cloacimonadota bacterium
TGAGCTTCAAGAAGGTTACTCATAATAAATATCTTATTTTGTACTTCCTTGATTTTGAACTGTGAATATGATTTTTTATAAAGATTGAGAGCCTTTGCATAGTTTTTTTCATTTTCAAAAGTTAATGCTTCATTTTTATACTTAAAAGCCTTATTATATTTCTCTTTCTTTGTCTTTGACTTCTCAATTGCAATGTTCGATTTTTCGTAATCTGGGACCAGTGTATAACATTCTTTAAAGATTTTAACAGCCTCATCGAATTTGTATTCATCAATTAATTTGTTTCCTGTAAAAATGAATCCTGTACAGATCTCATCGAGTCTCTGATTAATAAAATTTTCTTTTTTCGGATTGAACTCGACAACTTTTGAAAAATATTCTTTAGCTTGTTTAAAATCTTCTTTTAACAGAGATTCTTCTGCTTTAAGATAGTAGACTTCACTGATATCAATTAGGATATCATCTTTAGATTTTGTGGGATACTGACTCAACTTAAATAAAATATCTAAAGATTGGTCAAAGTAACCAGAATCTTTATAAGCGATTGCTTCATTTATATAAAATGGGATAAGTTCATCAATAATGGGTTGAACCTTTTTAGTAAATTCGCTTTCAGGATAGTTCGACCAGAGGAAATGATAATCATTATATGCTTCGAGTTTGTTATTAAGGTCGATATTTATTTTAATCTTGTTGAACAGAACTTCAGGAATTAATTCAGAATCTTTCAAGTAGGTGGTGATATAATTGTAGTAATTTAGAGTTGTGTTTATATCTTTATTTTCTAAAGCTTCCTTTGATAATTCATAATAGCAGTTATCCAACCTCTTATCAGCTACTTCGGAATTTGCCAGGTAAAGTAACCGAGATGCAAGTATCCAGTTCTTCTTCTGATAAGCAGTGTATCCTAACTGGTAGTAACAATCGGAACGTTCAAGTTCAGCTTGTGTTGCTATAGCACAATCAGGGGATCTTTCGATAAATTCATCATACAGGCTAATTGCGGTTACATAGTTACTTTTCATATAAAGGTTATATGCAATGCTGTATTTGTCGCTTACTGAACATCCGATACAAATTAAAATTATTAGGATGATTATTACTTTATAATAGTATTTCTTGGTCTTCATTGGCAATTTCAAATTTATTTGAGTTCAGTGATTTCAAACTATTTTCTAAATTCTCCGATAAACCATGATTTAAAATGATCCTTATATCTTTTAGATCTGCTAATGCTAAAATATCTTTTGCATCTATGTGAAGTCCATCCATTACCAAAAGGTCAATATTCTCCAAGTGATTTTGAACATCTTCTATTTTATCTATATCGGAAGTATAAAGGAATGTTTTATTATTTTCAGAAATCAAAAATGCATATGATCTCATTGGATTATGTAGTTCATTCTTGTTCAAATAAGTTTGGTAGTTTTTTAAGTGAGTTGTTGGAATTATCTTAATCTGTGTGAAATCTTTATTGATGTCTTCGGTAAATTTAAAATCAACTGAAAATGGGAATCTTTCGTAGAATAAATAGAATAATTTAAGGGATTTTGTAAACTCATCAATTTGCTCGGGAAGATATACAGATAATGGTTTCTTCCTTTTATGAAGGTAATACATCTGGAGAACCATAAATAAACCAGAAATATGGTCTGGGTGAAAGTGGCTGATAACGATTGCATCAATTATGTCGTTATCTAGATTGTTTTTCAGAAGCTGTTGAGCAGTTCCTTCACCACAATCCAGCAGGACATTTGTATATGAGAAATTAACCCAGATACAAGCGTGGTGTTTCCCTAAAATGGGATTACCGGAGGAAGAACCTAAGATTTTGATTTTAATGTTGAACTCCTTAGTCTTATTTGCTCTGGGTTTCTGGTATTGCTATCGGAATCTGATCTAATTTGTTACCAAAGAAAAGGAAAAATATTGCGAAAAGTATAGTTGATATGATCAGGAGTTGATAAGACCCCATTTTGAAAACTAGAATGGTCACGAGCACAATTACAATATTAATCAAATATACTATTAAAGCAGTTACTTTGGGTGATTGCATTGCTGTATCAATACGATGAGTGGAATGGTCTTTACCACCTTGGCTGATTTTTCTTCCATCTCTTTTACGTGTGAAACTAACAAGCGATATATCAAATATGGCATAACTTAGAAGAAGTACAGGAAGCAAATAGAATAAGTTATTATCCATTCTGAGCACAGCTAAACGACCTGCTAATATTCCCATTGTTGCCAGGAAATAACCAAAGAACAT
>JAGLWO010000336.1 GCA_023133395.1 Candidatus Cloacimonadota bacterium
TTCCCTGCAGCGATCTGTACTTCTGTGAATTCATGTATTGTTCACGGGATTCCTTCAACGAAAGTGATTCTAAAGGAAGGTGACATAATTGGCATTGATGTGGGTGTTTATAAAGATGGTTTCTTTGGTGATGCTGCACGAACTTACAGAGTGGGAAAAGTGTCTGGAGAAACGGAACATCTACTCTCAGTTACTAAAGAAGCACTTGACAGAGGAGTTGCACAAGCGAGAGATGGCGCAAGAATTGGTGATATTTCACACGCTATTGGTTCTTATGTAAAATCTAAGGGATATTATGTGGCGGATAGTCTAACCGGTCATGGTATTGGAATGGAATTACATGAAGAGCCGATTATTCCTAACTTTGGGGTAAAAGGGAAAGGACCAAGATTGAAAAAAGGTATGACCCTGGCAATCGAGCCAATGGTAAATGTTGGAACCAACCATGTGACTGAAAAAGGTTGGGAATTTTTTGTAGCAGATGGTACGTTATCTGCGCACTATGAGCATACGATATTAATTATGGAAAATGAGCCTGAAATTTTAACCGTTTATTAGAGAGAGAAAAAAATATGCCAAAAGAAGGTGTGATTGAAGTTGAAGGCACTGTAATAGAAGCTCTGCCTAATACTACCTTCAGAGTGGTACTGGAAAACGGACATGAAATACTTGCTCATAGCTCAGGTAAAATGAGACTGCATTATATTCGCATTTTACCGGGTGATAAGGTAAAAGTTGAACTATCTCCCTATGATTTAAACAGAGGAAGAATAGTTTATAGGTATAAATAGGAGAAGACAATGAAAGTTAGAGCATCAGTAAAAAAGATGTGTAAAAATTGTAAAATTATAAAACGAAACGGTGTTATTAGAGTTATCTGCTCTAGTAATCCGAAACATAAACAGCGTCAAGGCTAAAACTTAAAGGAGGATAAAGCTTGGCACATATTGCAGGAATTGAATTACCAAAAGAAAAAAGAGTCGTTATTGGACTTACCTATATCTACGGTATAGGGAAATCTATTTCTCAAGAAATTCTGAAAAAAGTAAGTATCGACGAGAATAAAAAAGTCAAAGACCTTACACCGGAAGAAGAGAAGATGATCAGAGAGACCATCCAGAATGATTACATCGTTGAAGGTGAATTAAGAACTCAGAGGGCAATGGATATAAAAAGGCTTATGGAAATTGGTTGTTATCGTGGAATAAGACATAAAAGGAACATGCCGGTCAGGGGACAGCGTACTCATACTAATGCAAGAACCCGTAGAGGGAAACGTCGTTCTGTTATTGGCAAGAAAAAATAAGGGAGACAACAGTGGCACAAAAAGCAGTTAAAACTATAAGAAAGAAAAAAAGAGTGAAACTTTCGGTCAACGAAGGTGTTGCCCACATCCATTCCAGTTTTAATAATACTATTGTTTCTATTGCTGATAAAGCTGGTAACACCCTGATATGGTCAAGTGGTGGTAAGATCGGATATAAAGGCTCTAAAAAGAGCACTCCCTTTGCAGCACAGTTAGCTGCAGCAGAAGTAGCAAAAGCTGCACTGGATATGGGAATTAACAAAGTTCAGGTTTTTGTTAGAGGACCTGGTGGCGGAAGGGAATCTGCTATCAGATCATTGGATGCAAACGGGCTTCAAATAACGATGGTAACTGATGATACACCAATTCCGCATAATGGTTGTAGACCGAGAAAAACTAGGAGAATATAGGATTAATTATGGCAAGATATATTGGACCTTCATGTAAACTATGTAGAAGAGAAGGAACAAAACTTTTTTTGAAAGGTTCTCGTTGTAATTCCGATAAATGTGCTTTTGAAAGGCGTCCTTATATTCCTGGAGATCATGGGAGTGCAAGAGGTTTCAAAAAGAGATTAAGCGATTATGGGGTTCACCTTAGGGAAAAACAAAAAGTACGTCGAATTTATGGGATCTTGGAAAAACAGTTCAGAAAGTATTTTAAAATGGCTGCAAAAAAATCTGGTATAACAGGTGAAAATTTGCTTCAATTCCTGGAAACCCGTCTGGATAACGTCCTTTTCCGAATGGGATTTGCCCCATCAAGAAAATCGTCAAGACAGTTAATACGCCATGGTCACATAACAGTAAATAAGAAAAAAGTGAATATTCCTTCTTTCCTGGTTCGCCCCAAAGATCAGATCGAAATTAAAAAAGGTAGCAGACAGATGCCATTAATTCAGGAAGCTATTGAAGCTTCAACTGAAGTTAGTAGCTATGAATGGTTCGAAGTTGAAAAAGATAAATTCAAAGGAAAAATCCTTAGCATTCCAACGCGTGAACAGATTCAGTTGGATGTTGATGAACGTCTTATTGTTGAATATTATTCCAAGTAGAATATAGGAGAATTTTTATGATGTTCCTAGAGCCCTTACAATTACCGGAAAAAGTACAGGTTGATGAAAAAACTTATAGTCCCATATTCGGTAAATTCGAGATAGGTCCATTAGAACCCGGATTTGCAACCACAATTGGAAACACATTAAGAAGGATATTGCTTTCCTCTATCCAGGGAGCAGCAATACGATTTGTTAAAATCGAAGGCTTGCATCATGAATTTACCCCGATCCCCGGGTCTGATTCTGATTTTATTGATCTTATCCTGAGACTTAAAAAAGTAGTTTTCCAATCTGAATCTATTAATGAAGAAAAACTGGTATTAGAACATAAAGGGAAAGGACCGATTACTGCTGGAGAAATAAAAGAAACTGCAGATGTGAAAATTATTAATAAGGACCTCGTACTTCTGGAAATGGTTGAAGATACTGATTTCAAATTGGAATTATGGATTGGAATAGGAAGAGGATATGCTCCTGCAGATATACACAATATGGAAGAAAAACCAGTCGGTGTTATTCCTATCGATTCTATATACTCACCCATTACAAAAGTGAACTTCGAGGTAGGTAACCAGAGGGTTGGTGAGAGGATAGATTACGATAAACTTATTGTAGAAATAACTACCAATGGTAGTATCGATCCCAAGGATTCACTTTATCTTTCCGCTAAGATTCTCAGGGACCTTTATGATAGAGTAGTTCTCTTTGAAAAAGAACCTGAATATATTGAAGAAGTGGAAATGGATCCTGAACTGGAAAGAATGGAGTCAATCATGGATACTAATGTGAACGAACTGGAGCTTTCCGTACGATGCAGTAACTGCCTTTCTGCAGCTAAGATTAATACTGTCGGTGAACTTGTGGAAAAAACAGAAAATGAGATGTTGAAATACCGTAATTTTGGTAAGAAATCTCTGGAAGAGATAAATGCACTTCTGGATAAATATGCTCTCTCTCTTGGCATGGACGTGAAAGGTATTCTTAAAAAGATAGAAAGCGCCAGGAAAAAAGTAACTATCAAATAATAAGGATAAAACTTATGAGACATAAAGTTAGAGGAAGAAAACTTAGTAGAGAAAGAGACAATAGAAGATTACTACTCAGAAATCTTGTTGTATCTTTAGTAGATAAAGAAAGGATCAATACAACCCAGGCAAAAGCAAAAGAATTAAGAAGCCTGGCAGAAAGAGTAATTACCTACGGGAAAAAAGGTACGGTTCATCATCGCAGACTTGCCTACAAAGT
>JAGLWO010000337.1 GCA_023133395.1 Candidatus Cloacimonadota bacterium
GTGTTGTTTTCAGCACACTTTTTAATCTGTTCCCTGTTAAAGGTAATTCCATGGATTATTAGGGTATTGTGTTTTACTAGATCAAATTCTTCCAATTTTATAAAACATTGTTTGGCAACTTCATCAATTCCTTCACCGATGTGAATAACAAATGGTATTTTCCCTTTTGAATCTTTATATTCTTCAACTGCAGTTTTACCACCCCACCAATTACCCAAAGAAAGAGAATGACATTGAGTATATTTCTTTAAAATTAAAATTGGATTGTTATCATAATATTCATCTTTTTGTTTTGAAATATGATCCTGAACGACTGCGCATCCGGAGAACAGATTTTTGTAAATTCCCAGAGTAGTAATTAATTTAGCAGTTCCTTGAGTAAGGTCGAATTTACCATCGTTTACCCAGACCTTGCTCCTTTCAAGGAAAGATTCGGAAGTTCTCATCTCTTTCACCCATATACTTACATTCTTATAAGGATGGTTTTTTCCTGCTTTGGGAAACCAGTTACCTATTAGATGGTCATGAGCATTTATAAAAGGTGGATAGGCAATTGTGTCTGAACAATCCCAATCCCGTGTTTGTTTCTTTAGAATGGGACTCTTAACTCTAAGGTTAACATTTTTTGATACTTTATCAGCGTCATGTACACAGGAATTAACTTTTATATTCATAATCCTATTTGAGTTTTTTTGTAAGTTGCGGAACAACTTCGAACAGGTCACCAACAAGACCAAGATCTGCTACTTTGAATATAGGCGCATCTGGGTCCTTATTAATTGCAATGATATAATCTGAAGATTGCATACCTGCCAGGTGCTGAATTGCACCGGATATACCAACAGCAATGTAAACTGTTGGTTTAATTGTTTTTCCTGTCTGTCCAACCTGATGGGGATATGATATCCATTCAGCATCAACAGCAGCACGTGATGCTCCTACTGCACCATTAAAGGCTTTTGCAAGTTCTTCAATTAAAACAAAATTTTCTTTCTTCTTTAAACCTCTTCCACCGGAAATAACAAGATTCGCTTCTATCAGATTCACTGTTTGAGTCTCATCTTTGACAAATCCAAGATATTTAGTGTCGTCTTTTATTGTTGAGAAATCAATTTCTTCTTTTATTATCTCACCAGTCCTTGATTTATCTCTCGTTGCAGGTTCCATAACTTTATGACGTACCGTAGCCATTTGTGGAAGATGATTTGGTGTAATAATTGTTGCCATTATATTGCCACCAAAGGCTGGTCGGGTTTGAAGGAGTCCCCCTGTAGTTTTATCTATTTCTAACCCTGTACAGTCTGCGGTAAGACCAGTTTGTAATTCGATAGCGACCCGGGGAATAAAAGAACGACCCATTACTGAGGCACCCGACAGAATTATCTCGGGTTTATATTTTTT
>JAGLWO010000338.1 GCA_023133395.1 Candidatus Cloacimonadota bacterium
TATCGAATGGGTCTAAAAAAAACGATAAAAGACGATGGCTTGAGAGTGGAAGTTTCGATGGGAGGTTGCGTATGAATACCCTTCGGGACCGTTATGAAAGCATCAACAAACGAAATTTTCGCAATGCCTTGATCAATCTTTTAGAAACAGACTACAAGGTTTTAGGTTCACGAAAAATTCTAAGTATGTTGTCAGAAGATATAGAATCTTTATACAGAGAGTTTAATCCACCTGCTTCCGAAGTAGGTTTTGGAGAGATTGTATTTCGCACTACGAAAGATGACGGACAGCGTCAGAGTTATGGCAAGAGGACAGAAGATTATGCCAGCACAACCGTGATTCTTCCCTTGATAACAAAAGCAGACATAGAACGCAGGATTTATTATAAGAAAAGCGATAAGAACAGCAATTACAAACATCGTCAGGCACGAGATATAAAGACAATGGTTCGTCTTCTGGAATCTGCCAAAGAGCAAGGAGGTCTGTTAAGTGGAGCGGAATTAAGTGTATTGATGAATCGCAGTTTAACGACTATTAGGAAATATTTGGATGAATATCTCAAGAAAACGGGTAAGATTTTACCCTTGAAAGGTTATGTTCTGGATCTGGGAAGTTTACCGACCCATAAAGGGATAATAATTTCACTTTATGAACAGGGAATTTCGCCAGCAGATATTGTTTTGAAAACATCACATAGTCAGGATGCGGTTGATAGATATATCAAACATTGCAACCAGATAAAAAAGCTGATCAAGAAAGGCTTAAGCGAAACAGAAATAAAAGATATAGTAAGAAAATCAATGAAGTTAGTTCGGGAATATATCAAACTTTATCACGATTTACATCCCGAAATCAAACAACAAGGTTGACAGGAATAAGGGTGAAAATAATTTTAAGATTGCACAAAGAAATCGAAGGAAGAGAGAACTTTTTTTTCTCTTCTTTCGAAATTATTCTAGCAATCTTAGAGGACATTTGGCATTAATGTAAATAGCCCAGCTTTGTATAACTACGAGGTGACAAGGAGAAAAGAAAGATGAAAAGAATTAGTTTGTTTTTTATATTTGTAATATTATTAAACTCAACTTTGTTTGCTGATAGTGCAATAACCAGAGGACCAGATATCGGTGAAATTTATTATATTGGACCATCAGTAACTCAACCGGCAGCTATTTATCGCTCCACTGATTTTGGAGAAACTGCCACCTGCATGGATAGTATTAGCGAAGTAGGAAAAATTTGTGCAGACTTAACTCCAGGAAGTTTATACCGTACAAGAATGCCGGATGTCTTATATTATTCAAATAATTACGGACAATACGGAAGTTGGATTTTTAGAAGTAATAATATTT
>JAGLWO010000339.1 GCA_023133395.1 Candidatus Cloacimonadota bacterium
AGAACAAATCCATTCCTGTCAATTAGGAAAAGATTATCGGTAAACCAGTTAGTTACCCAGAATGCATCCTGATCAGGATCATAGGCAATAGCACGAACAGGTAACGGTGTACTAATCACACTTACGAGCATTTGTGTGGAGAAATCCATTTCATAAATCGTGTTGGTGGTTCCGTCTCCTGCATAAAAGAAGGTTCCGTCAAAGGTCAGGTCGTGCAAGCCAAAGGGTAATCCAATGATCGAGAAGTTTTCAATCCATATACCTGTAAGGTCGAATTTTGCTATTTCATTGGAAAGGGAATTAGAAACATAAAAGTATGCGCCATCTGTTTCTGCTCCTGCTGGACTTGATAACCCTGATGGTGTGGACACATCAAATTGGAAATGTATATCCCAGATTTCATCAGATTGAGAAAAAAGAGAGTTAACGATCATAATAGCAAATAAAACAATTAATATTTTTTTCATAAAGACCTCCAACAATACCATCGTTTATACTCAAACTGGAGATTAGAGTTACATTACTTCAACAGCAGACATTTCTTTGTATCTATTGTTTTATCATTAACTTTTAATTTATAGAAATAAACACCTGAGCTTACAGGTTTATTATTTTCATCTTTTCCATCCCAGCCAACAGAATGTTCTCCTGCCGGAAGAACTTCATTAACAAGTGTCTTCACTTTCTGCCCTTTGATGTTGTAGATCTCAAGTGTCACAAACGAGGACGTTTGTGTTACGGAAAATGAAATCGTTGTAGTAGGATTGAACGGGTTAGGGTAATTTCTTAATGATATATCTTTATTTTGAATTATTTCGTTTTCTACACCTGATGGTTCAATCAGTAATTTTTGAGCATAAATTCCGGGAATTGACATTAAACCTTCATCTCCCATTATTGTTGACCTGCCATCCATCCAGGAAATGTAAGCATTTGTCCCATTCACATAAACCTGCGGATTGTTCTGATCCATATATTGATCACAAATTGTTAAGCCTGTTAGGCTGTATTGTAAATCTCCGTTCGGACTAACAAGCTGTGCTTCAATATGTGAGAATTCATCTTCATAACGGTGTTCCCAAACTACTAAGATATCCTCTTCAACCGAAGTTAAAACCGGATCACTATTTGAATAAAAATTAAAATAGGATATCTGAATTCCCCCTTCTTGCCAGAGAGCTTCTCCATCTTCATTAAATTTTTGTAAATAATAATTTAATTGTTGCCCTTCACGAAAGTCATTCCAAACAATATAAATATCATCATTATATAGAATATCATACTTGTAAATTTCATCTTCATCAACTAATGGAATTCCACCTTCCTGCCATTGAATATTACCTTCATAATCCACTATCTGACCATAAATTTGTTCTTCCTGCCCATCATATCCTTTCCAGATTATCAAAAGACCTGAAGGAATAAGTTCAACATTACAATTAGCATAAGAATTATCGGTTATTAGTAATCCATTTTCTGGCCAACCTGGAGCAGTATTTCCATTTTCATCAACTAACTTCACTTTCATACAAAAGATCGGCCAATTCACTTCTAACCAAATATAGAATCTATCGATTACATTGATCATCTCACAAAAAACATCGTCACTTCCGGAAATATTAATACCATTTTCTTCCCATTGTTTCTCACCATTAATTATCTTTTGACCATATATTACCGGATTCATAAAATCAGTATGATCTACCCATCCAATATAATACTCATCAGTGCTTGAATTATCAATAACAGAAATTATTGGAGAATCTTGATGATATAATGATTCACCTACTTTAATTCCCGTACTGTCTGACCACAGATAATTACCTGATATGTCGATGCCTTGAGCAAAGATCTGTTGAAACCCTTCTCTGTTCTCCGACCATACAGCAGCGATAGTTCCTGAGTTTTCACCAAAAACAGCAGCCAAATCGTTTTGGTCTGCCTGGAAATATGCGGTTATCGGAATTCCGTTTTCTTCAAACACATTAGAACCATCACTGTTTAAAATCTGAAGATATATTCGTCCATTATATGAGTTGCGGGTATCCGACCATAACATAATTGGATTATCTTCATTAGATAGGATTTTAAGATCATAAATTAAACCTGAGAGACCAGCGAACATTTCCTCTCCGTTTTCTTCCAGATAGATATTTCCTTCTCCATCAATTATTTGATGAGCTAAAGATGTAGAATTGTTTAAATTATCCAACCAACAAAAATAATATTTTTGATCAGTTATTGCTAATGATGAAAATACACCATAATTAGAAGTTACATATAAGATCAATCCATCTTCTCCAAATTGCAGATCACCATTTGAATTTAAGCGTTGGACAAGAATTTTATTTTCAAAATTATAATTATAATCTGCCCAACTCAAGATGCAGCCATTTGCATTATCTTCTTTTAAAATAACTGAATCTCTATTTAAATCATAATTGGATTCAAATACAGTAATGCCTTCTTCACCCCATAATAAATTACCATCAGAATCGATCTTTTGAGAAAATAATGTTTGAATACAAATCCAACTTACTATTGGCTGTGAATCCGAGGGACAAATAGTAATTAATCTTGAAATATAATCATATTCGGAAATATTGATCGGTGAATTCCAAACGGGATTTCCGGTAGAATCTGTTTTTTGCATCATTATTTTATATAAAATGCCCAAAAACCTGGCTCTCCATGAAAAATAATATTCACCAGCATTTGAAGAACAAATATCAATTTCGTGTATATAATCATTTCCGTTATAGAGAAGTGTTCCATTATATCCCCAAAGTTTATTCCCGTTTTCGTCAACTCTTTGGATATAAATGTCATCGCTTAGAGCAGAAGCTAAAATAACTCCATCCATTTGGTCCGAATGTGTTTTGTATATGTAATATGCTGGTAAAATTTCTACACCATCTTCCCAGCCTGCAGCAACAGAACCATTAGCTAATAGCCTTATTCCTTTGATAACTGATTGCGGTGATTCATACCAAAAAACATATATACCACCATCGCTATGCATTACCAATTGAGGAGGTTCTGCATTTGCTCCGCTATTTTCCAGCAAAATCCCTTCTTCACCCCAAAGAAGATCACCGTTTGCATTAATTTTTTGAATGCGAATCTGGAAAGAATAATATTCGATATTATCGTAATCTTTCCAGCAAACAATTACAGAATTATCGGTAGATGAGATTGCAATCGGATGAGATTGCATTCTCTCGGGATCATAAATTTCTAAGCCACTTTCTCCCCATAATGAATTTCCATTTACATCGACTTTTTGAGCATAAACCCCACGAATTCCATTGCGAGTGTCCGTCCATATCGTCACAAAAGTCTCATCATCACAAGCTACAGAAGTTTGATCCCAGGCTATATTTTCTCCCTGCCGCACAGGTATTCCGCTTTCCTGCCATTGAAGCTGGGCAAAAGAAAGGCTATAAATAAAAAGTAATAATGAGATGATTAAAGATTTCATAATTTCTCCTTTTTAAGTTACATCATTTCAATAATATGCACTTCTTAGTTGCTAAAGATTTATTCCCTACTTTCAGATTATAAAAATAAATACCCGAAGCCACAGCTTTATTATTTGTATCCGTTCCGTTCCAGGTAACACTGTACAATCCATTGCCTATCCTTCGACTACGCTCAGGATGACAATTTATAATTTTAACTTTCTGTCCTTTGATATTATAAATCGAAATCTCTGCGTTCTTAGCGTCTTTGCGAGAGATATTAAAGGAAATGGTTGTCGTAGGATTGAACGGGTTAGGGTAATTTTGATAAAGTTTACACAATGTTGGTTTGATTATGACGTCATCATTCACAGGTACTGGAATCCAACCGATAGCATTAGGACCACCATAAGCTCCCATATCATTTATTATTGTGCCCATTGACGGATACAAAGCAAAGCCGGGATTATCCGGGTCTTCCGGGTCATAATAGATTTGGTCGGGATTTCCTGCATCTATACAGGGAGAAACGGAACTTAAATGATAAAGTGAGTCTGCAAATAATGGGTCTGCATCTATGTTTCCAATTCCAGCCCAGCCACCTTGAATATTGGAATATGTCACATTAATTGAATCGGAATTCATATAAATTCCCTGCGGGGAATTATTCCATATTATACAATTCATTAAACTCGTATTTGTAGATCCGCTATAGTAAATACCTCCACCGTTATTTGCATTATTATCCGAAATAGTAACATTTTCTAAACTCGGAGCGGAGTGATGATTACTATAGATACCTCCACCGAAACCTATAGCATGATTATTCACTATGGTCACATTCTTCAAACTTGGATTAGAATAATAATAGAAATGAATTCCACCACCGTAATTAGCAGAATTATCCTTTATTGTTACATTCTCTAAAGTCGGATTGGAATTTAAACAATAAATACCACCACCGTAATTAGAATAATAATTACCTGTAGCAATGTTATCGCTAATTGTAACATTTGTTAAACTCGGATTGGAATACCTGCAGTAAATTCCGCCACCTTGAGTAGCGTAATTTTCTTTGATAGTAACATTTTCCAAACTCGGATTGGAATTATAATGACAGTAAATACCACCACCATAATGACTATTACCATTTCTTATGGTAATATTTTCTATCGAAGCAGTGGTTACATAATAAAATTTCATAACGCCGGTTTCATTATTTGCATCCAATATCGTCTCTTCTTCTATACTTCCATCTAAAGATACAAAATTACTCCATTCTATGGGAAATGTCTCTCCGTTTGTTTCTGAACTGTATGTTCCCGCTGAAAGATAAATTGTGTTTTGGTTTAAACTATCTGCATATATTTTTGATAATGCACATTTAATAGTTTTTAAAGGATCATCCGCAGTAGTTCCCGTATTGTCATCATCGCCATCAACCGATACATAAAGGTCGGAATTTATCAGAGTATCTTGTATTCCATAAAGAATATCAAAATAGAAATAGTTGATTGGAGATGCATAATAGTCTGTTGGTATCAATACTGTGAAAGTATCCACAATTACATTTATTGTATCACACTCAATAGAAAAAATATCAGCCCCACAACCTCTACTATTTATAGCATTATTCAGATAAATACTGCATCTGTTTTCTATATTGAAATTCAGATTGGAATTATCATCACAATAAATTCCTCCACCTCTCATCGCAGAATTACCTGATATGGTAACATTTGTAAGGCCCGGACTGGAATTATAATGACAGTAAATCCCGCCACCATATTCAGAAGCACTATTACCTGTTATTGTAACATTCTCTAAAGTTGAATTGGAGTTTCCAAAGTAAATTCCACCACCATATTCAGAAGTACTATTACCTGTTATTGAAACATTCTCTAAAGTTGAATGGGTGTTTCCACAGAAAATACCACCACCTTTAGAATTAGCATTATTTCCATTAATAGTAACATTTGTTAAAATAGTATTGGAATTACCAATTAAATAAATACCACCACCGGAACCGGAATAATTATCCGAAATAGTAACATTCTCTAAACTCGAACAGGAATTATTATTACAGTTAATACCGCCACCACATTGAGAAGCAGAATTACCTGTTATAGTAACATTCTCTAAACTCAAATTAGAATTAAACATACAATAAATTCCACCACCACTATGAGAAGCAGAATTATTTTCGATAGTGACATTATTTAAACTCGGACTGGATTCCTCACAGAAAATTCCACCACCATTATAAGCAGAATTACCTGATATTGTTACATTCACTAAAGTCGGACTGGAATAAGAACAATAAATCCCGCCACCACGAGAATTATTACCATTTCTTATAGTAATATTTTCTATCGAAGCAGCGGTTACATAATAAAATTTCATAACGCCGGCTTCATTATTTGCATCCAATATCGTTTCTTCTTCTACACTTCCTTCTAAAGAAACAAAATTACTCCAATCTATGGGAAATGTCTCTCCTGTTGTTTCTGTACTGTATATTCCCTGTGAAAGGTAAATTGTATGTTGGTTTAAACTATCTGCATACATCTTTGATAATGCACATCTAATAGTCTTCAAAGGTTCATCCGCAGTAGTTCCCGTATTAGAATCATCTCCATCAACCGATACATAAAGGTCTGAATTTATTAATGTATCTTGAATGGAATGTAAAATATCAAAAGTAAAATTATAAATCGGAGATGCATAATAATCGGTTGGTATCGATACTGTGAAAGTATCCACAATTACATTTATTGTATTACAGTTATAAGTATAAATATCAACCCCATAACCTCTGCTGTTTATAATATTATTCAGATAAATACTGCATCTGTTTTCTATATTTAAATTCAGATTGGATTCCTTACAGTAAATCCCGCCACCATTCAAAGCAGAATTATCAGTTATGGTGACATATGAAAGACTCGGATTCGAATCCCAACAGTAAATCCCACCCCCATGTTCAGAAGCAGAATTACCTGTTATTGTCACATTTTCAAAATTCGGATCACAATTATTACTACAATAAATTCCACCACCCTTAGAAGCAGAATTACCTGTTATTGAAACATTCACTAAACTAAGATTAGAATTACCACAGCAAATCCCACCACCGAAAAGAGAAGCAGAATTACCTGTTATGGTAACATTCTCCAAACTCGGACTGGAATTAGAACAGTGAATACCACCTCCCCAAGAACCGGAATTACCGGTTATGCTAACATTCACTAAACTTGGATTAGAATTATCAATACAACCAATTCCATAACCTGAATTACCGGTTATGGTTACATTCACTAAACTCGGGTTAGAATTATCACTGCAGTAAATTCCACCATCTGAATTACTTGTTATTATTACATTCTCCAAACTCGGACTGGAATTATCAAAGTGAATCCCTATATTACCATTTCTTATTGTAATATTACTTATATTTGACTCTGACACAAAATCAAATCTCAATATATCGCTTAGATTATCTGCATCTAAGAATGTATCTTCCTGGCTGTTACCTTGTAATGAAACATAATCAGACATAGGTAATGGAAATTGCTCTCCATTTGTGGATGGACTAAATATTCCGGGTAACAGAAAAATTGTATGTTGATTTAAACTGTCTACATATATCACGGATAATGCATATATTATCGTTCTTAACGGATCATCAGGACTTGTTCCACTATTTGAATTATTTCCATCCGGAGACACATAAAGGTCGGAATTGATTTGCTGATAAATACAATTTTGAATATCAAAAGTAAAATTGTCAATCGGTGATGCATAATAATCGGTTGGAGTCAATACAGTAAAGGTATCTACAATCACATTTATCATATCACAATTATAAGCAAAAATATCCAAACCATAACCTCTACTATTTGTGATATTATTAGTATAAATATTACATCTGTTTTCTACATTGAAACTCAGATTGGATTCCGAACAGTAAATCCCACCTCCATGTCCAGCAGCAGAATTATTCGTTATGGAAACATTTTCTATATTCAGGTTGGAATTATCGGAGCAATAAATTCCACCACCTTTAGAACTATCATAGGAAACACTATTTCCACTTATAATTACATTTACTAAAGTTGGATTAGAGTTCGAGCAATAAATCCCTCCGCCACTATTAGACCAATAAGTACCGGGAGCATTATTATCGTTTATTGTAACATTTATTAAAATAGGGTTGGAATTAGAAATAAGATAAATCCCACCACCTTGATCATAAGCATAATTTCCAGTGATAGTTACATTTTCTAAACTTGGACTGGATCCCCCGCAGTAAATACCACCACCATGACAAGAATTATTTCCACTGATAGAAACATTCTCTAAACTCGGACTGGAATTAGAACAGGAAAAACCACCTCCATAAGCAGCACTATTTCCTGTGATAGAAACATTTTCTAAAGTCGGATTGGAATCAGAGCAGTAAATACCACCACCAAAACCGTCAGGAGAATCAGCATTATTTCCATTGATAGTAACATTTAGTAAAGTCGGATTTGAATTAGAGCAGGAAATACCCCCACCATAAACAACATAACCTTCCACAGTATTTCCACTGAGAGTAACATTTGTTAAACTCGGATTAGAATTAGAACAGTGAAAACCACCACCATAAGCTGTATAGGACCAAGTAATATTTCCACTAATAGTCACATTATTAAAAATTGGACTTGAACCGGCACAGGAAATACCTCCTCCATAGGTTGTATTAGCACCAGACACTTCATTTCCACTTATTATAACATTTATTAGACTCGGACTGGAATTAGAGCAGTGAATTCCACCACCATGAGATTCCGCATAATTTTTTGTAAATAAGCAATTCTTTATAAGAATATCAGATGAATTATTACAATATATTGCCCCACCATATTTTTCATTTCCTTCTCCCGTTGCCTTTCCAAGTCTCAAATTACAATAAACAACTTTTGAGCTATCCTGCCCGTTTGAATTTGTATTCCAAAATCTTAAACTATGCCAACCGAATTCCGTATCTTGTGCGGTAAAAAATATTTCCTCGTTTTCAGTTCCTTCTGCTAATATTCTTCCGTAGATATTGAATTTGTAATGTCCGGAGAAAATTACCTCGACACTAGGTTCGATGGTTAATTCATCTCCTTGCTGGATAGAAATTTCTCCATCAATAATATATGGACTGCCATCAATTGTCCAAACTCCGTTTACATTCCCTGCAGGGATGTGTGTGTCTGCAACAGAAAAGGTGAAAACAAATAGTAAGCTAAAAATAATTGTTACTTTTTTCATAGTTATACTCCTTTTTCTCAAACCGGAGGTTTAAGTTACATTTATTTCAACAGCAAAC
>JAGLWO010000034.1 GCA_023133395.1 Candidatus Cloacimonadota bacterium
AGGGTAATAGTAACTTCTTCAATATTGGAAGGAACTGATTCACCCGCAGGATCTACGTAAACAGCAGTTACATAGTATTCATAATCTCCAGCATTGAGCCCTTCATCATCCAAGTAGGTTAGAACAAGAGGATCTGTGATTTCGTAAATTTCAATTGCATCACGATACACTTTGTAACCTGATAATGCACGATTGTTTCCACTTGGTGGTTCCCAAGCTAGTTCTACTTCGTTGTAGTTAACCACGGTGGCAGTTAAATTCTCCGGTGGAGCAAATATAACATAACTATATATGAACTCAACTTCAATAATCTCAGATTCACCCGGGTCATCATAAACAGCAGATACACCTGCTATATAAGTCTGCCCTGGTATAAGATCTTGATATGTATATTCAAGTGGTGAAGGTAGAATATTTGCAACTATTAGTACACCATCCAGGTATATATTATACCCGATAAGGTCTCTGGTTAGATCCATTTCCGGAGGATCCCAATATACAGTTCCTATTTCTTCATCGACTGCTACATTGGTGGGTGGAGGAAAGGGGGAAACAGGTTCAACAAAATTAATAGAGCGAGCATTTACTCCCGATATTTTAGTGGAAACAATGATATTATTCCTATTAATTTCATAAACTCCATCTGAATTTGTAACTAAAATATTCCCATTGGGAAGTTCATATACACCTCTTAAACTGCCCACAATATCATAATAACCAATAAAAGTACCATCACTGGCAAATTCATGAACGCCACTGGGTGCACTGAAACTTGCAAACAGAATATTTCCAGATTCAATTTCAGTAATTTGTTCTGTGAAACTGAAACCAGTAGCAAAATCACCAAGATATACTCCATTCATATCATACTGATGGATTCCACCACTTGAGCTGGCTGTAACCAGGTAATCGTTGTGATCAGGTCGATAAAGGATATCCCAGGGACCATCAAGTCCACCAGCGCCGTTTGCTATGAAATTACCGATATTATTACCACTCGTATCGAATTCTACAATAGCATCAGAGTTAGAACCACCGGCAGTAGTTACCAGTATGTTGCCGTCAGCTTTCAATCCCCAGCCCCTAACGTTATCAAGAATCGCATTGTTAACCCCACCTGCGGGTGCAAACCATCCGACAAAGTTACCATCAAAATCATACTGAAGAAGACCATCTTTAATCTGATCAGAAACAAGAATGCTGTTCTGATCTGGGTGAAGTGCTGCCTGTATAGGTGTAGATAGATTCGTGGGATCAGATGGTATGAAGTTTTCTTCGTACAGATCACCAGTTAGTGGATCAAATGCCATTACTCTATCCCCCGCGGAATCCGGGATGAGTAACAAACCACCCTCGGGAATATCACGCAGTGTCCTGCGCTGCGAACTTGGAGTAGTTGACAATTGTGTTTCGAAACCTTCTTCTTCCTGTTGGATCAGATCAGCAAATGTAACACCTGAAGCCAGAAAGGTTGATAAAATAAAAAATCCGAAAATAAAAAATAAGGTTTTCATAAAGCCCTCCTTTTTTGAATAGTTAAAAATCAACGATTTAAGAATTACAAATCAAATACAATTTACCATAAGATGAGTATCAGCTTTTAATTTCAATGTGACGAGATGAATACAAATTACAGTGAGAAGCACTTCTCTTTTTACTATGTAAGAAAGGAATTATATATAATTTTTTGTCAAATACTTTAAAAAACAAAATAATTATGATAATTATTAATCAACCTTTGTAGAATGGAATTCACACTGAATTTAATAAACCTAATTTGGAAGATAATTTTGTAAATATAGTTTTATACTCTTTCGAAAAGATAAAGCAAAATAGACATATTTATTATCACCAGAACGGGGGTATTTGAAGATAAAAGGAAGCCAGATGGCTTCCTTTTATTTCACCAACACCATCTTCCCTTGCCTTTATATGTTTTTCAGACCTGAAACTAAATCAAATCTGCAATATTAATTTAGCAAGATATTTTTTTTATTGACGTATAATTATCGATGATATTTAAGAAGTAGTGTCTAATTCCAAAAAAAGGATACTATAAGTTATAAGTGAAATGTTATTAAGCGA
>JAGLWO010000340.1 GCA_023133395.1 Candidatus Cloacimonadota bacterium
TTTCCCATATGAGGAGAGATGAAGTATTTATCTTTCCAGATTTCAGTTATTCCCTCAGGTTGGAAGCTGTCGCTGATGATCACCAAAGCTTGTTTATCCTCTGTATACGCCAGAGTACCGCCGGAACCGATAAGGATGTTGATATCGTACATATGAAATTTCCTGCTTTCCAGAGCCTTTTCAAAATAGAATGCTTCTGTAATTTTTTCCAGGTCACTATGTTTTTGCTTCAATTTATCTAAAAATCCGATTTGTTTTGTATTAAAATTCATATCCATATGCTGTTTTTTGGACATGCGGATAGCTTCTCTGGCAATTGCGTGTTCGATCGTATTCTGATAGGAATCGGTGGGGTAATAGGTAGGATAGAGCATTTTATTGGCAATATAGTTTAGCACATAATTCTCCTCAAAATTCTTCGGTAGCCATTTCCTTACGTTTTCATATCCAGCATCTTTGAGGACATTGGAAATGCTGTAGCTCATGCCGTAATTTGCACTCACAGTACGGAAATATTCTCCCAGAATATTGGAAAAAATATCTGTGGTTGCTCCCCCGATATCAACTGCCATGATGTTCTCGTCAAGCTGTTCACTGATAAGTTGAAGAGCGTTTATCACTCCCATAGGTGTAGGAATAATATCGTCTCCCACGCATTTTTTTAGAATAGAATATCCGGGAGCCTGTTCCATTACATTATCCATAAAGAGTTTGTGGATCTTTTCACGGGCTGGTTGCAGATTCTCATCGGTTAATGTAGGGCGAATGTTGGGAACGATATAAAGTTCAAACCTTTTCTGGAACAATCCTGCAATAAAGACCCTGGCATCTTTATTCCCTGCAAAAACCAGGGGAATCTCATCTTTTTCACCGAACTTTGGTTTGGGATTTGCCAGTTGCAATATCTCACCCAGCCTGAGAATGGACGCTATAGCACCTCCATCAACACCTCCGCACATCAAGATGATATCAGGATGAAGAATTCCCATTGCTTGCATCTGCTCCAGACTGCTGCGTTTATCGTCGATTGCAAAAGTATCTAATATCACTCCACCTGCTCCATAGGCTGTACGCTTTCCACTGCTGGCAGAGTCGAATAAAGTAAGCCCGATGACCAGTATCTGCAATCCACCCCCAGCACTGCTGGTAGAAAGATAGAGTGTATCTTCACGAAATTTGAGCTTTTCTGGAGATGCATCTGGGGAAAGAATGAGTGTGTCAGTGGTTTCTTCCAATTTTTTTATAGCTCCAAAAACCCCGATATTTACATCCTCTACCGGTTTTTCTACAGTTGTGGCAGCGTGCTGTAATCCTACAATGTTATATTGTGACTTATCTTTTTGTAGGAGCAATGCTTTTGTAGTTGTACTGCCCACATCGGTGATGATTATCTTCTTTTTGGAATGCATAAGTTTTTCCTTCTGAGCCCATAGGGGAATTTTCGCCACGTTTTCCACAGCCATTTTTTCAGCTTCTTCTTCGGAAATTGCCAGTTGCTTTATGAGGAACTTTTTTGTGTCTTTGATTATGCGGGAGTATCTTTTTCGATAGCCGAATTCGTCCGTGCAATCTTTGCAGTAATCACTTCCAGTTTCTCCTCCGGAAAAATCTTCAGCATCTTTCATCACCTTGCCACAGCTTTTACAGACATAAACTTTTTTCATTTTTTTTCCTTTTATAAATTTTCTTTTAAGCACCATTGTGCTGCTTTTTTCATCAAATCCCAATCTGAACCTTGATCATCAAAATTATCGCTTAGAGGTAATCCATCTCGATCGCTGTCTTCTTCAAATTCGGGATGCGTCCCAATTATAAACACTCTACCAATTCCATAGTCAAAAGCTGCAATTGATGGTTGGTCATTAATTTCATATTCTCCTAGAATATCGATATTAGCACTTTCATTTGGTAGGAACATGGGACCATAGCAATAACATATCCAGGTCGTATCAGGTTCAGCTTGTGTGATTGGGTGAGACGTGTTAACTATATTTGTTTTGCACATTTTACAATGGGGGAAAGGAGCGATCTCATCTAT
>JAGLWO010000341.1 GCA_023133395.1 Candidatus Cloacimonadota bacterium
AGGTAAACCTGCTGCAATTTTCATCTCTTCAACAACATTAAAAAGCTGAGGATGAACATTGGGTGTTACCAGTTTTGCTTTGCTCATTGCAAGAATGATTGAATCCCCACTGAAATAACTGATAAGTGACATCAAAGCCCAGATGAATAAAGCTAATCCCAGACCAAAATAAGAACCTTCCTCGCCACCATAGGCTCCACCGATAAAATAACCTAAAACCAGTAGACAGATGCCCATGATAAAGAATAAAAACAAAGATTTTCTCTTATTTGCTCGTATTAATTCCCACATAAAATAACCTTATATCATTAAGTTATTTTAAAAGTTTAATGATTTTTTTTATTTATTAAGAAGAAAAATCTACCTTAGGTACTGCTCTTTCTGCTTTATCTTCCAGTTCAAAGAATTCTTCTTTTTTGAAATTGTACATTCCAGCAACCATATTTGAGGGGAACATCTGTATCTTGTTATTGAAGAACAGAACCTGGTCATTATAACTCTGGCGTGAGAATGCTATCTTATTTTCTGTGGATGTAAGTTCTTCCTGTACAGCTAAGAAATTTTGGTTTGCTTTCAAATCAGGGTAGTTTTCTACTACTAAGAAAAATTTACTCATTGCACCGCTTAATGCACTTTCAGCTTTGGATTTGTCTGCAATGGTATTTGCTCCCATTGCCTTACTGCGAGCTTCAGTAATGCTTTTCAAAGTTTCACTTTCATGCTTCATGTATCCTTTTGCTGTTTCCACAAGATTGGGTATCAGGTCGTGCCTGCGTTTAAGCTGTACATCGATTTGTGACCAGGCATTTTTTACCTGATTTCTTCGACGAATAAGACTGTTGTAAATTCCTATGAAAATCAGAAATATTACAATAACAACAGCTGCGATTAAAACTACTACCATTTATCCTCCTATCTATGATCTTTTTTGCCCGAATATATCTCTAAGCAGAACTAAGATTTTATCGTCATTCTTCCCGAGTTTTGATATTTTCAGAACTTCTTCTAATTCTCCGGAATCGAACCATAACCCATCATTATTTTTGCATTTGTCTATACGGACTTTATTTTCATCACCAACTAATATTTTCTCCATCTTTTTTGAACAGATTGGACATTTTACTTTTCTTTCTGTTGTGAGTGTATCTATTACTACAAAAGAAGAAAGGAATTCTTTAGTTTCTTCATCATTTCCAATTAGAAGTTCTAATTCACCAGAATCGAGCCATATTCCCTTGCAATTCAAACAATAATCGATTTCAACTCCCTTTAA
>JAGLWO010000342.1 GCA_023133395.1 Candidatus Cloacimonadota bacterium
TAAAAAAGGGTTTGACAGAAAATAGTCTTAACTTTTTTTATACCAAAAAATTATAAAATCGGAGGAATAGATGCCTACTCATAAATCATGTGAAAAGAGATTAAGGCAAGAACAGAAAATAACAGCTCGAAATAATTACGTAAAAATGACAATAAGAACTTTATCAAAAAAAATGCACAGTGATATTACTATTGAAGAAAAAGAAAAACTTTTAGCAGATGTTTATTCAAAACTTGATAAAGCTGCAAAAAGAAAGATTATCCACAAGAGAACTGCTGCCAGAAGAAAAGCCCGTTTAGCTGCTTATTTCAATAAAGTAAAACTTGAAACTGTGAAGGAGTCAAAACCTGAGAAAAAGGTTGAAATAAAAGAAACTGAAGAGTAATAAAATTTTATTCAGGCAGGCAAGAGTGTCTGCCTTTTTTATTGAATATAAACAAAATATTAATTAACAATGAAGATTGAATTAACTGCTGAATTAAACATTTACATTATAGCAATTGCTATAATTGTTATCACTTTAGCAGCTTATTTTTTATTTATAAAGAAGCGAAGAAAAAATGCTCGAATAGAAAGTAAACCTCCCTCCAACCTGCGCGAAAAATTGGCAAAAACAAAAAACGGATTCATTGGAAAACTTGCTGAGATAATCAAACTTCGCGGTACAGTTGATGAAGAACTTATAGAGGAACTTGAAGAAATATTACTTCAAGCTGACGTCGGAGTTAGTACAAGTTCAGAGATTATAAAAAAACTAAAGGAAGAAATAAGATTAAAGAAGATCACGAAAATTGAGGAGATTCAAAAACATCTCGAAGAAATAATCAGAGAGATACTTCTTGCTGATTATTCAAAAGAAAGTGACTACCTAAAACTGACAGATAAAAAGCCCTTTGTTATCTTATTCGCAGGCGTGAATGGAGTGGGCAAAACGACTACGATCGGGAAATTAGCCAAAAGATATATTGATATGGGAAAATCTGTTCTAGTGATAGCAGCAGATACTTTCCGTGCTGCAGCGATCGAACAACTCACAATCTGGGCGGAAAGAGCTGGAGCTTTGGTTATGAAACAGCAGCGTGGAGCTGATCCTTCTGCAGTGGTTTATGATGGTGTAGTTTCTGCTGTGAATAAAAAGATCGATGTAGTAATGATCGATACTGCTGGACGCCAGCATACAAAAGTGAATCTGATGAACGAGCTTTCTAAAATTGTACGTACAATCAGAAAGATTATCCCGGATGCTCCCCATGAAACACTTCTTGTTATTGATGCGACTACCGGGCAAAACGCTGTCTCTCAGGCAGAAACATTTAATGAAGCAATTAAACTCAGTGGTCTGGTTCTTGCGAAATTAGATGGAACTGCAAAAGGGGGGATTGTCATCGGTATAAAGCATCAATTGAATATTCCTGTGAAATTAATAGGTGTAGGTGAAACGAACGAAGACCTTCGGGATTTTCGTGTTGATGAATTTGTGGAAGCAATCTTTGAATAATCAGTAACTTCCGAGAAGTACCAAGTATATCTGAACTACTGCAAAAAGTGTGCAGATAAAGGCAATCTTCATTTTTGAATATTTCTTAAATTTAAGAACTGCAACCGGGATGAACCATAACCAGTTCAGAAGAAATATCCATAAAAAAATACTATAAATATACAAGAATCCGTTCCTATTCTATTTAACTAAATTATATAACAGTTTGATCTCATCCTTCCAAATTTCAGAATTTGGAGTTTCCAGAATGAGTGGAATTTCCTCAAATCGCTTATCATTGACAATGAATTTAAAAACATCGAGCCCGATTTCACCTTTGCCAATACTTTCATGGCGATCAATTCTACTGTCAAGTTCTCTTTTGCTGTCGTTCAGGTGTATTCCTTTTAAATATTTTAATCCGATAATTTTATTAAATTTTTTAAAAGTTGCATCAAATGTTTTCTTCGTTCTTAGATCATAGCCTGCAGCAAAGGTGTGGCACGTATCCAGACAAACTCCAACCCGATCTTTATTCTCTACATGCTTTATAATAAGTGCAATGTGTTCAAAGTTGTATCCCACGTTATTTCCCTGTCCTGCTGTGTTTTCTATAACTGCTTTTACTTTATTGGTTTTATCAAGAGCAATATTGATTGATTCTGCGATTGTTTTCAAACATTTTTCTTCCGATATTTTTCCCAGGTGACTTCCCGGATGAAAATTCATGTAAAGTAAACCCAACTGTTCACAGCGCTGCATTTCATCCAGGAAAGCTGTTCTTGATCTTTCCAATCCTGCTTTTTCCGGATGACCAAGATTAATTAAATATCCATCGTGGGGGAGAATGTGCTTGGGTAGGAATTCATACTTATTACAGTTTTCTTTGAATAATATGATATTCTCTTTTGTTAGAGGTTTTGCTTTCCACTGTCTCTGGTTTTTGGTGAACAGTGCAAAAGCTTTTGCTCCAATTTCTTTTGCATTTAGGGGAGCATTTTCCACTCCACCTGCAATACTTACGTGAGCACCGATACGTTTCATGATCAATACTTCCAGTCAGTTCAATTTTGTAGATTGAACCATTTATTTCAATTATAAGGTGAGTTAATTTTTCTTATCACTTCTTTATCTTTACGTTTACCCAGTTAGCGTGATCATAACTAATTCCATCACCAGCACCATCGACATGAAGCCTTAATTTATTTACTCCTGAAATATCAATTTCCACTGGCTTTGCAGGGTCTGAATATTTCATCACCCCACTTTCCCAGAGTAATTTTTCATCTCCAAAAACCTGAAATATCACCGAACCATATTTATATT
>JAGLWO010000343.1 GCA_023133395.1 Candidatus Cloacimonadota bacterium
ACTAAGGAATGCCAATTTAATTTTCAATTTAATAAATTCCTTTGTTGTTTGTTCAACCAGCTAATAATTACACCGAGACGGTGGTAATAAGTAACCGATAGTTCAACCGGGACGATTGAACCAACATAAGATTTATTCATCCACTTTGCAAGACACCAATAATAATTATAGCAATAATAAGCAGAAACAAAGCACAAACGATTATTATTCCTGTTATCGGCATTTTGAGAACAGTGCCACAATACTTACAGCGTTTTGCGTGGGAACTTACAATTTTCCCGCAATTACGGCATTTGATCTGTTTTACTTTCTTTTTAATTATTTCCTAACCCCTCTAAATAAGCTCAAGGCTTATAAATCTACCCTTAACAAGGGAGACTTTTATCGGGTCCCACTATCAACGTGTAGATTAAGGAGATTAAGACTATTTTCCCAACATAGCCTTTTTCAATTTGGGAAGCTCAGTATCTTCTCCCAGCCAGATAGAAAATACTGCTTTTTTAAATTTCAACCCGGGAATTGTTCCTTTCAATTCGTTATTCATGTAAACAGAAGTACCAACCTTTGGTACATAGATTATATCATAAATATCATCTTTTTTCGCATCTTCTGTGAAATATGAATTAAATGTCTTAATTTCTTCCTGAAGGTTGGATATATTACTCTTGCTGAACCCTGTATTCCAGGCATTGATGAGCTTCTCTGGTGAAACAGCTTTGTAAATAAAGTGCATTTTCACAGCCATTGGTTCATCTGCTTCGATGATAGCATTTGCATCGCTGCTTTTCTGCATCAGGTACAAAGCTCCGGCATAAACTTTAATAATAATCTTTTTACGCAGTCCTGCTCCATTCAGGATTAAAGTGCTATCTCCTGCATTGAATTCATCAGGTAGATTTTTCCCGCCAATTTTAAGACTCCAGGCGATAGAGGTGAAGACAAAAGCCATTATTAAAATAAATAAAAACGTTTTTCTCATTTTCTTCTCCTTTTTTAGTTTTTCTAACTCTCAACGAAAATTTGATTTTTACTAAATAATGGCAAGGAATTTCAAGTTTCGTCTTGACAAAAAGTTTGTAGAATGAAGAGATAGAAATGGAATTGAGAGAAAAAGTTATCTCATTTTTTATATTTAGAAGGAACTACATAAATTTTTATATTTTAAAAAACAAAACAGGAGGAATGATGAAAGCCACAAAAATCGTATTAAGTATAGCCATATTGGGGTTGGCTATGAATTTGAGTGCAAGTGTGAGGATCAATGGGCTGGGAAGTTATTTTGAATATCTTATCCCGGATACCGAAACGGACTTTGAACTGTTCCCTTCACACCTTTGTGAGTACGACAGCAAATACGTACAGATTATTAATAATGGTAGTTATCAAAATTACGATGGGTTTAATGCAAAAAATGTAAACTTCAGTATAATGCCCCTTGCTAAAAAACTATTTTTCAAAATTAATGCTGATTTTGCCAGTAATGACCGTGAACCTCGTATCTATCTTGATAATATTTATAGTTATTATGGCAACTCAACTTATTTTGATGGTAGTGAATATGGAGCAAGCCTGGTAACTAATTCATTATCTTACGAATTATCAGATAATTTTCATCTGGGATGTTTCTTTAAATATGGAATAAATTGGAGAGAAATTGTTCATGACGAATTGGAAAAGGAAGATCCGGATTTTATTATCTATGAAGATATTGAAGATATTGATTATGACAATGATTATATCTCTACTGGAATTAATTTCAGGTTAGCATCTAACTTTAAAACCGATATCACAATAATGTATTCAAAGAATGATATTGAAGATTTCATCATAGATAAATATGATTATGAGAGGTTTTATTCCTATAGTAGTGGGGAGAATCATTCTGATCGATATATACGTGAAAATTCAGAAAGTATCGAATGTGAAACTGAAGATATGGGAGTTTCTTTTTTATTGGAAACTGAAGACATCGGCTCAATAAATCGTTATTTTCTGGAATCCCACTATTTTCAACAATCATCTGGTTATAAGTACTTTTATTTTCATCACCATTTGGATTATGATGATAATGAATTGGACTATGAACGTAAAGATATTTCTGAAGATGATAAAGTGGAAGAAATGGAAGTTTATACTGCAACATTAGGGTTTGGAAAGTCTATTACTAAAGATAAATGGAACATGTATTATGGTGTTAAATTAAATGGAATGTATGGTGAAACAACGCGGGATGAATCTTATTATTTTTTGGATTATTATTATAATGTAGAACCTGATACCACTTACACAGATTCAATATCTATAAGCGGGGAAAATAATTTTGAGATCAAAGATTGGAAAGTGGCTATTGAAGTTCCATTTGGAGTAAGTTATACATTAAACAAAACTGTTCAATTTTTCGGTGGGGTTGGTTTGAAATTGATAAGACAGGAACTTGAATACTTTGAAGATAACGAATTCAGCAGATGGGAAACTGACCGTTATGTGGCGTTTGGAACTACTATTTCACCGCTTGAATGTTTGAAAATAGACGTAAATTATGGAAGTGATTTTGCTAAATTTAGTGGATGGCAGTTAGATTTGAAATACTTATGGTGATAACTGAAACTGCGGAGGGTTCTTCCCTCCGCTTTTTTATCTGATGTTATTGAATTCCATTATCTTTTTTTGATAATATTTTGCTTTGTCTATTAATTCTTCTTCGTCGACATTCACCAGTTTGCGGTCTTTCATAACTATGTTTCCGTTTATGATTACATCTTTTATTTGTTCTGAATTGATCGTGTAAACCAGGTGAGAATAAAGATTATAAATCGGTTGAACCTGAATATCATCAGTCTCGATTAAAATTATGTCTGCTTTTTTCCCAACTTCAAGAGAGCCAATTTCATTTTCTTTGTTCAATGCTTTTGCTCCCCCCAGAGTTGAGATCTTTATCATTTCTTTTGCCGGGAGTATTGTGGGGTCATTATTCAGGGCTTTCTGAAGTTTAGTAGTTAGATTAATTTCTTCCAGTATGCTCAGGTTATTGTTACTTGCAACACCATCTGTCCCAATAGAAAGATTTATACCATAATCCAGATAACTTTTAAAGGAATCGAAACCGGAAGCAAGTTTCAGATTGCTGCTGGTATTTATTGCAATTGATGCTTTTTTATCTGCAAGTATATTCTGTTCATCCTCATTTAACCATATCCCGTGAGCAATAACAACAGGATTCTCAAAGAAGCCGATTGAATTCAGATATTCAACGGGTCTTTTTCCATTTTGCTTTATACAATCTTCCACTTCACTTCTGGTCTCGGAAAGATGAATATGAACAATTAGACCCAGTTTAGAAGCGAGTTTGGTAGATTTAATAAGATTTTCTTTACCGCAAGTATAAATAGCATGAGGAGCAATGGCAAAATCGATAAGTTCATTATCTTTGTATTTATCGTTCATTTTTTCTATGTAGGAAAGGATTTCATCTGCATTCTTGTAGTTCGCAACCGGAGCATCCAGAACTCCTTCTCCTAACATAGCTCGTATTCCTACTTTTTCAGCGGATTGTGCTGCCTGGTCACCAAAGAAATACATATCATTGAAGATTGTTATTCCATTCTTTATCATTTCTGCACAACCGTGTAAGGCTGCATCTGTAACGAATTCTTCGGATAAAAAATTGTTCTCTACTGGCCAGATATGCTTGGAAAGCCATTCCATTAAAGGAAGGTCATCTGCTAATCCTTTAAAATAACTCATACTTAAATGGGTATGAGCATTTACAAATCCAGGCATCACGATCTTGGAATCTGCAGGAAGTAATATTTCCGGGTCGTATTTTATTTTCAAGTCGTTTGGCAAACCAATTTCCAGGATCTTTCCATTTTGGATCGCAATACTTTTCAGTTCAGGGATTTCAGAATTATCTTCAAAATCAAGTACAAATCCATTTTCAATTAGCATATCGATTTTTTGCATAGATTATTTCCTTTTACATTTTTCATAATATTTTTCTGTTATTTTCCCAGCTTCTTTCATAGTTTTTCCCAGAGCAATAAATCCATGATTTTTCATTATAATAAAGTTATTTTTGCCAATAATTTCTAGGACGCTGTTTACAAGTTCAATTGTTCCATAAAGTTCTTCTTTGGAAGTGGTAGGAATTCCCAATTCATTTGCTTGAGAAAGTAGTTCAGGGCAATGACCATGGAAAATTGCACTTATATCGGGACGTACTTTGTATATTGCAAAGTGAAGCATACTTTCGGATGAGGGTTCGTGAGTTCCGTTTGCGTAAATTATCTTGTTTTTAAAATTGCAGTTTGTAACTTCCACGAAGGAATCATCAGTAAGGGAATTTTTCAGTCCGATACATGAACCTGTGATGATGAACAGGTTTTCACCGGGTTTAACTCGAAAACTGAGGTTTCCAAAGGAACCTTCAGGATAGGGTGGAGCAAGGTTCTTTTTGTGAAAGATACGGCACCAGTATTTTAGATTTTCGATCCTGTTATTACTTGGAGCTTCTCTTTTTCCGAATACTGTTTTAAATTTCACGCCTTGATAAATCCCTTCTTGAGAGGAGATTATACACTTCTCAGTTATAATACCTGTAATGAATTTAGCTGGAGTAACATCGAAAGCTGGATTGAAAGCATTCGAACCGGGAGAGCAAACCAGAACCTTTTCCAATTTACCTTTATCTGTTATTCCTGTTTGGTATAGAACTTCATTTGGACTTCTTTCTTCAACGGTAATATCTTTTCCCGATTTACAGTTTAAATCAAAGGTTGAAGTTGGGGCTGCTACATAGAACGGAATTCCATATTCCTTTGCACAGATCGCTTTTTCAAGTGTACCGATCTTATTAGCGATATCTCCATTTGCAGCAATTCTATCAGCTCCAACAATTACCATATCGATCTTTCCCTGCGACATGAGGTGAGCAGCAGCATTATCCGGAATAATTGCATGAGGAATTCCTTCATTTTTCAGCTCCCAAGCTGTGAGCCGGGCACCCTGACTGCGGGGACGGGTTTCATCTATGTAAACAAAGATTTTTTTTTCATTGCGATGTGCCATGTAAATAGGGGAGAGTGCAGTGCCAAAATCAGTAAAAGCCAGCCAACCAGCATTGCAGTGAGTTAAAATGT
>JAGLWO010000344.1 GCA_023133395.1 Candidatus Cloacimonadota bacterium
CCCAAAGGAAAAGATGCTCAAATTTTTAATTTAGAGGAAAAAATACTCTATACAGTTGATCTGGATAAAGAAACTTTTAGCAAATCCCCAATAGTTGAATACTATGAAGAACACGAGTATGGAGTTTATTCTGAGGAAGAAGCAGATGAACCTGAAGAAGAGTATGAAGAGGAAGAACAATATAGGATTATACGTCAGGAAATCAAAGTTATCGATACAAAAGAGAAATTAGAAATCAATCAATTTAAAACGGAAAAATATCAGGTAATTTACATTTATGAAACTGAAGAAATTAAAACCAAGAAAATCCATACTGATAGTCTTTTCATTGAAATATATACAACTTTAGATACAGAGATTTTTAGAAATTCAGAAAAGGAAAAGAGTACTTTTAATCGGGCAATGCTGGAAGCAGTTGGGATAGATGTTGATAAAGAATATTATAACGAAATGATTGGAATGAACTGGATCAAGATATTTCAATCTATGGATAAAGAATCTCAGAAAAGTGAATACTCACCTGACTATGAAGAGTTTGAAAAAATGAAAGGACACCCTGTGCTGGTTGAAGGTACATTTTATGCAAAAGATGTAGTCCCTCCTCCTGAGGAAAAGAAAAAGAAAAAGGGGTTCGGAGGACTTGGAGGGTTTAAGAAAAAGTTGCTGAAATCAGCTGGAGATGCAGTAATAGGAAAAGATGAAGAAAGTGGAGTTTACAAGGAAAAACTTGCTTTCCGAAATGAAACCGTTTCTATAACTTTTGATAAAATTACTGAAGATACCTTTAAAGTTCCCGCAGGATTTAAAGAAATTAAAAAGTAGAATATAAAAATTTATTAATCTTTTTTGGGTGAGCTATTTACTCACCCTTTTCTATGCTTTTATGTTGGTTCAACCGTCTCGGTTGAACCATTAGTATCTTATCTTGCTTCCTAGTTCTTCATTGGAATATTTATTTAAAGATTATAAGAAAAAACAAAATTATTTAACATTCTCGCCAAAATATTGAAAATATTAACTCATTAATTAAAATAATTAATTTTCACCTTGACATAATTAATATCGAAATTAATTTCTGTTCACGAATGGAGGAAATATGAATAAAAGATTAAAACAATGTCCTGTTTGTAACTCAAATCTGGAGATTGTTGAGTACCACTGCTCTAATTGTGATACTACAATAAAAGGTAAATTCGGGGTTGGGGATCTGGACCTGCTTACACCTACTCAGCAAGAGTTTGTAAAGGTCTTTGTCTGTTCACAGGGAAATATTAAGATCGTGGAAAAAGAATTAGGAATTTCCTACCCAACAGTAAAGAACAGGCTGGCAGAAGTTACACGTACATTATGTCGTGGAAAAGAAAAACCAGGAATACAACTATCAGAAGATGTTCTTGAGGAAATAGAAAAGGGCAACCTGACGGTTGATGAAGCTATAGCAAAACTTAAAGAAAGGAGTTAAAAATGGTAAAATTAGAGAAAACGTATGAGTTTGAAACAAAAAGTAACCTTGTGGTCGAGTTTGAATCGGAGAATATTGGTTTGGAAGTAATTGGCTGGGAAAAGGAGACATCAGAGTTCTTTATAAAACTCGATTTCGAAAAAGCAGATGACAAAGAAATCACAATTGAAGATATCGTGGATGCAAAATATAATAAAAAAAAGAACACTTTAAATATCAGGTTGAATGAACCGGTGAATATAAGACATATGAATTCTCAGCTTGAATTAAAAGTCCCTTATGTAACTGAAATAATTGCGAAAACTGAAAACGGCGGGATATCGATTGAGAACTTACATGGCATTCAGACAGTTACCACTGAAAATGGAGCTATTAAGATGGATCATGTGAATGGAGACCTGGTTTGTAAAACAGAGAACGGAGCAATGAATATTCTGGATTGTAAAAGCAATGTAAAGCTGGAAACAGAGAACGGCTCCATGAAAATGAAAAATTGTGAAGGGAATCTTAATCTGAAATCTGAGAATGGAGCATATAAATTAATTGGCTGTAAAGGAAATCTGGAATTAAAGAATGAAAATGGAGCTATTCGCATTCTGGATTCAGAATTGGCTAAAGCTACTATAATAAATCGAAATGGCAGCATTTACTATGAATTTACATCCATTGAAAAGGGGCAATTCAAATTTGAAAATGAAAATGGAAAAATCCATCTTATCATTCCGGAAGAAGTTCCATATAAGATCGAAGCAATAAATGAGATGGGTAGATTCCACGTTGGTTTAGAAGGAAATTATGATCGCAGGAAAGAAGGAAATGAGCAGATCATTGAAATGGTGAAAGGCTCGGGTAAAGTGGAAATTTCCGTGAAGAACAAACACGGAAGCATTAGTTTTATGAACCACCCGATGAAGGAAGGTAAATTCAGGTTTGATATGTCGTTCGTTTCCGATGCAATGGATAAAGCAATGGAAAATATTCCGGATGAATATTTTGATAAAGAAAAGATCATCAAGAAAAT
>JAGLWO010000345.1 GCA_023133395.1 Candidatus Cloacimonadota bacterium
GTCGCTGCCATCACTATGTACTGCCATTTTGTTTAAATTATTTTTTCTTTTCAAAGAAATATATTGCCTATAATTCCGATTTTTCCAATATTTGACAAAAGTGGAGGATAAGTTGGACGATTTATTTATACAAGAAGAAATTGCTGAATTAAGAAAGCAGATTGCTTATCACAACGGTCTGTATTACAGAAAAGCACAACCAGTGATTTCCGATTATGAATATGACCAATTAGTAAAACGTCTTCAGTCTCTGGAAAAGGAATATCCACAATTTCAGCGAAGGAGAACACCCACTCAGCAGGTAGGTTCAGATATAACTGGGAAAGGAAAGATTATTCCCCACAAAGTACGTATGTACAGTCTGGAAAATGCTTATTCTCTGGAGGAGATAGAACGATTCATTGATAAAATTAAAAAAATAGATGACCGTGCACTAACTGTGACTACTGAATTGAAGATCGATGGCTTCAGCATAAATTTATATTATGAAAAAGGCGTGTTACAATATGCTACAACACGTGGAGACGGATTTGAAGGTGAAGATGTAACAAAAAATGTTAAAACAATAAAATCTATTCCTCACAAAATTAACTATAAAAAACCGATAGAAGTCAGAGGAGAAATATATTTTCCTAAACAAGAATTTGAACGCATTAATACTGAGCGTGAGAATATTGGAGAAAAACTTTTTGCAAATCCTCGCAATGCTGCTGCTGGCACGATTAAACTAAAGGATTCGTCTATCGTTGCTTCAAGAAAACTTGGTTCAATTATGTATTCAGTTGGATATTTTAAAAACGATAAAGTAAATACTCAACGTAAACTGCTGGATTTTTTAGATATACAAGGGTTTAGAACTAAAAAGCTCAGTAGAGTAACAGGAAAAAAAGCAATTGAAAGTCAATGCAAAATGTGGGAAAAATCTCGATCTAAAACTGAATATGAAATAGATGGAATTGTAATCAAAGTAAATGATTTTAATTTTCAGAGAAAAATCGGTTATACTTCCAAATTTCCTAAATGGGCAATTGCCTATAAATTTAAAGCAGAAGAAAAAGAAACCCAACTTCTGGATGTTAAATTCCAGGTGGGGAGAACAGGTGCAGTTACTCCTGTTGCTAATTTAAAACCTATATTTATATCAGGTTCTACGGTTTCAAATGCTACTCTTCACAATGAGGATGAGATAAAAAGATTGGATTTAAAGATCGGGGATTATGTTACTATAATAAAATCTGGAGAGATCATTCCTAAAATTATAAAGGTAAATCACGATAAACGCCCTGATAATGCGCGGGATATTGAGTTTCCTAAAACCTGTCCTGTATGTAAAACACCGCTGAAAAAGGAAGAAGACGGAGCAATAACTTATTGTAATAATATCAATTGCCCTGCTCAGATTCAAAGAAGAATTGAACACTTTGTTTCCCGTGAAGCGGTTGATATTGATGGACTTGGTGAATCTGTTGTTAAACAACTTATAGATAACGATTTAATCAGTAAGATCGAAGATATTTTTAATATTGATTATGAAAAAATGAAAGCATTGGAAAAGCAAGCTGAGAAATCTGTTGAAAATTTGAGAACTGCGATTGAAACTTCCAAATCTCAGAAATTCCATAAAATATTATTTGGATTAGGAATTCGATATATTGGTGCAAGGACTTCCAAGATTTTAACACAAAATTTTTCTGATATTGATGAAATGATAAATGCAGAATATGAAGATTTCCTGGAGATTGAAGAAATAGGTGAAAAAAT
>JAGLWO010000346.1 GCA_023133395.1 Candidatus Cloacimonadota bacterium
GCTACTTTTATGCCTAAACCCATTGCGAATGTTAATGGCTCTGGTATGCATGTTCATCAAAGTCTGTTCGATGTTAAAACAGGGAAAAATGCTTTCTATGATGAGAAAGATGGGTACAAATTATCAAAAACAGCATATAGTTTTATTTCCGGGCAATTAGCCCATATAAAGGGAATGTGTGCGGTTCTCTCTCCTACGGTGAATTCGTATAAAAGACTGGTTCCCGGTTATGAAGCTCCGGTCTATATCTGCTGGGGAAGAATTAACAGGTCAGCATTAATCCGTGTTCCAAGTTCATTTAAAGGAAATCCTCATTCTACAAGAGTAGAGCTGAGAAGCTCAGACCCCAGTTGTAATATATATTTAGCTTTTGCAGTTATGCTGAAAGCAGGTCTTGAAGGGATTAAAAAGAATCTTAAGCCAATAAAGCCATTGGAAGAGGATCTTTATCTTTTTAGTGATGAGAAATTGAAAGATATGGAAATTGATATGATTCCTCACAATTTATGGCAGGCTCTTCGTGAATTAAAAAAAGACGAAGTAATTAAAAATGCATTAGGAGTTCATACTTTCCAGAAATATAAAGAAGCAAAAACGAAAGAGTGGAATGAGTATAGTACTCAGGTTACTCAATGGGAAATTGATAAGTATTTAGGAATCTACTAAAGAAGGTTAAATATGAACTTTCAGGATATAATTTTGAAGCTGCAACACTATTGGGCAGAGAACGGTTGTAACATTCTACAACCTTATGATGTGGAAATGGGTGCTGGAACTTTTCATCCTGCTACATTTTTTGGTGCTTTGGGTAAGAACCCTTGTGCAGTTGCTTATGCTCAACCTTCCCGACGACCTAAAGATGGTCGTTACGGTGAAAATCCAAACAGATGGCAGCATTACTATCAATTCCAGGTTATTATTAAACCATCTCCGGATGATATTCAAACGCTTTATCTTAAAAGTTTGCAGGCAATCGGGATAGAAACAGAAAAACATGATATCAGGTTTGTGGAAGATGACTGGGAATCCCCGACTCTTGGAGCAAATGGATTGGGTTGGGAAGTATGGTTGGATGGAATGGAAATTTCCCAATTCACATATTTCCAGCAGGTAGGCGGGATCGAAGTTTTTCCCATCAGCGTGGAATTAACTTATGGTTTGGAACGACTGGCAATGTACATTCAGGATGTGGATGATTTTAAAGATATCAGGTGGAATGATACAACCCTGTATGGTGAAATATTCTTAGATAAAGAAGTAGAATTTTCCGAATTCAATTTTAAGAAATCAGATGTGAAATCTCTTTTTGCTTCCTTTAAAGATTATGAAAAACAGGTTTCCAACTTGATAAAAGAAAAACTGGTCTATCCTGCTTATGATTATTTATTGAAATGCTCTCACACTTTTAATCTTCTCGATGCACGTAGAGTTATCAGCGTTACGGAAAGGGCTGCTTATATCGGCAAGATCCGCACAATGGCAAAGAAATGTGCACTGTTGTACATTGAAAGATATAAAGATTAGAATTCTGAATTAATAAGGTTTTCACAAATTGTGTTATATAATAAAATATTAGTATTTTAGGTGTGCAATGAAATTTATTAATCCTTCTGAAATTTCTGGAAAAATTATGACATTATTGGATGAAAGTGACAAGTTTGTTGTTTTGGTTTCTCCATATTTTAAAATCTCTAAATGGTATAAATTAATAAAAAAAATGGAACAATTAAAGTCGAGAAATATTCAATTAAATGTTTTTGTTAGGGCTGGAGATGAAAATATCAATACTTTTAAAGATTTGAATAAAATTGATATTGATTTCCAAGTAATTCCAAATTTACATTGTAAACTATATCTAAATGAAAAGTATGGTATTATTACTTCAATGAATTTATTGCTGAATTCTGAAATAAATTCCTTAGAAATCGGATATATTACTGAAACCGAACAGGAATTGAATGAATTGCTAAATTTCTGTAAAAGGTATTTAAAATTTTATATTGATGAAGATCAATGTACCGATATTGATGATATTATTGATTCAATTAATTATAGACTAAATAAAGAAGATATGTATAAAAGTATTAAAGTTTGGGTAGATGATTGGACTTTAAGAATTAATACAGGAATAAATAACTACGAAGTATATTTTAGTTCCGATGATCAGAATGATAATTTTCTATCAATATCTGGAATTTTGTCAGGCAAAGAATTCGATACATTAAGAAATAAAATTAATCATCTTAAAAAGAAGACTGATTTAGATATAGAAATTGTTAAAGGACTTGATAATCATTATAACATGATTTTGGGAACTTCATTACACAGTTATATCAGCATAATTATACATGAGATTATTAGCAAGGAAGCAGATGTATTTGTGCAAGAAATAGTAGGCTTTGTTATTGCTGTTGATAGATTCAAAATTGATACATGAAAACCTTCGAGGAAGTTACTCCTTTCGTCAAAAAGAATATTCCAAATTTTTTTTGGAATATTCCTCACTGTTATCATCGATGCCGGACAGCTCTATACTATCAAGGTCATGCAGAAGGCTATCGATTAGTACAAAAAAACTTCCGAAGTTTCAAAAACTCCGGAAGTTTGAATTGAAGAGATTAGAATGCGACCGAAAGTAAAATTTTTAACAGATGAACTCATCAAAAAGATAATTAATGAAGCAATAGAAATACTCTGTAAACTGGGTGTGGAAATTAACAATCAGAATGTGTTGTCCTTACTTTCGGATAATGGAGCAAGAATTGAAAAATCGCGGGTTTATTTCACGGAAGATATTATCCAAAAGGCTTTAAAAACAGCACCGAACTCGTTCAAACTTTATGATGTCAATGAAAATGAAACGAATGATTTATCAGGTTATAATGTGCACTTTACACCCGGTTCTACTGCGCTTCATATCCTGGATTATCAGACAAAAGAAATTCGCAATCCTTCAACGCAAGATTATATCGATTATGTAAAAGTTGTAAGTCAGCTTAAGCATATTGCTTCGCAGAGCACTGCTTTAATCCCGAATGATGTTCACGAAAAAA
>JAGLWO010000347.1 GCA_023133395.1 Candidatus Cloacimonadota bacterium
CAAATTCTTCAGCCATTTCTATCTGACGCTGCCTTCCCCTTCCCTGGATATCGAGCATATCTTCCTTTTTTACCCATCCTTCACGGATTGGCAGTGTATCCTTAAGCAGCTTCTGACATAAAGGACGAACAATAATATCTTTCACACCACTTAATTTTCTAACCGAATTCAGTGCATCTATGCGTTGAGACATGGGACGCTGTCCCAGCACTTCTCCGGAAATTAAGAAATCAACATTGTATTCTTCCATCAATACACTGGCTTCTCTGAACATTAGTCCGTGACAATCAATGCAGGGATTCATATTTTTTCCAAAACCATACCTGGGATTTCTGAGCATTTCCAGATGCTGTTTTGAAATATCGTGAACAATAAGCTCTACACCAATATTTTCTGCTGCTTTCAGGGCATTTTCCGGTCCAAAGAAAGGTGTTTTTAAAAAAATTGGAAGAACATCATATCCAAGTTTCTTCATAAAAATAACACTCAGTATGCTGTCCAGCCCACCTGAAAATAAAGCAAAACATCTATATTTTTTTTTCATAATTACTAAAACCTTTTGAATTCCAGCAGTTGCAGGATTCGCAATTGTTATTAATCATGCAACTTTAATCATACTATAAATTAATTGTTTTTTGTCAAATGGATTGTGTTTTTAAGAATAATTATTGACAAAAAGTAGGATTGTTTTCATAAATCTAAAAGATTCCCAGTGATTTTAATGGAATCCAACGGTGTTACAATAAAGGGAAGGAGTAATTCAAGAAGAAATTTGGATAAAAATGTAATCAGGTAATAAAATAAGGAAAATTTAATGAGAGTGAATCAATGAAAATAATCGGAGGCTCTTTAGGTAATGATATTCATGTTGCAGGTATCCTAAATTTCTTTGATCTTGTAAAGGATTTGGGATATGATACATATTATTTGGGACCTGCAAATTCTGTTAATGAGTTTATAATAAATATAAAAAAATTAAATCCGGACATTGTTGCTGTAAGTTACAGATTGAGTCCGGAGACTGCTGAAAAATTATTATTCCAGTTCAAGAAAGCAATAAAAAAATCCGGATTAATAGATAGAAAATATATTTTTGGTGGAACTCCTTCAACAGCAAAAATTGCTGAGAAAATTGGAATTTTTGATAAAATATATAATGGAAAAGAATCCAAAGAAGAAATAATTAAATATCTGACTGGCAAAGAACTAAAAAAACTCCACGAATTTCCTGGTGATTTAGTTAATAGAATCAAATGGAAAAGACCAATTTTACGCCATCATTTTGGATTACCTTCTTTGGGAGATACAATTGCTGGAGTTAAAAAAATAGCTGAAGCAGGAGTATTGGATGTAATTTCCATTGGACCTGACCAGGATGCCCAGGAGTATTTCTTCCATCCTGAACTTCAAAAACCGGAAAGAAAAGGAGATGCTGGAGTTCCCATAAGAACCCCTGAAGATTTAAAAAGAATTTATAAAGCATCTCGCTGCGGAAATTATCCCCTGGTTAGATGTTATTCCGGTACAAATGATCTAATTAGAATGGCAAAGATGTATGTTGAAACAATACATAATGCCTGGTGTGCGGTTCCGTTGATGTGGTATAATGTTTTAGATAAAAGAAGTAAAAGATTATTAAAAGACTCAATACCTGAGAATCAAGAATTAATGAAATGGCATGCCCACAAAGGAATTCCTGTTGAAGTAAATGAATCACATCACTGGAGCTTAAGAAGAGCTCCGGATACAATCGCTGTTGCTATGGCTTATATTGCTGCCTACAATACTAAACAGATGGGTGTAAAAATCTATGTATCACAATACATGTTCAATACTCCTGCAGAAACGTCTCCCAAAATGGACCTGGCAAAAATGCTGGCAAAAATAGAATTAATTGAATCCTTACATGATGAAAATTTTATGAGTTTCAGACAGATTAGAAGTGGTTTGCTCAGTTTCCCTACAGACCTTGATATGGCAAAAGGACAGCTAATATCTTCTATTTATCTTGCTATGAATTTAGACCCGGATATTCTCCATATCGTAGGATATTGTGAAGGAGATCATATAGCAAAACCTGAAGATATAATAGAGAGTTCTAAAATGGTTCAACAAATCATAAAAAATTATAAAATGGGTGTTCCAGATATGACATTAGATACAGATGTGCAAACTAGAAAGAATGAACTATTAGAAGAAGCAAATTTATTAATAGATGCTATCAAATCTTTAGGAAATTCAATAAACCCTTTAACTGATCCGAAAATTTTATGTAGAGCTGTGGAGATTGGTTTATTAGATGCGCCAGATCTTAGAAATAATAAATATGCTAAAGGTGAAGTTTGTACAAAAATGATCAACGGAGCCTGCTGCACAATTGAAACTAAAACAGGAAAAACCATAAATGAAAAAGAGAGAGTTAAGAACATTTTAGGAGATTAATATGCCAAAAAATAATTTAAAATTTGCCGTTATAGGAGCAGGTCATGGTGGATGTGCTATGGCTGCTTATTTAGCTGCAATCGGATGTGAGGTAAATCTTTACAATCGAACTCCGGAAAAAATTCACAGCATTAAACAACTAGGTGGAATATACTTAAGATATACTTATGAATTAGAAGAAGATATTTTTCCACCAGGAATGAGACATGGGGAAGATTTATTTCCTGAACTAAAAGACCATCTTAAAGCAGGTATAAAACTCGAATATTCATTAGAACCTCAGACAGAAGAACTGGTTGAAGAAGAAGTTGAACAGGTTTTCGGAAAGTTAAATATCATTTCATCAGATATTGAAGAAGTAATAAGAGATTGTAATGTAATAATGGTTGTGGTTCCTGCTTCAGGACACAAATTCATTGCGGAGAAGTGTTCTCCTTATTTACAAGATGGACAAATAATCATCTTGAATCCAGGCAGATGTTTTGGCGCCATAGAATTCTATAAAATCATACACGACTATTATAAAGATAAGATACCCCCTGATGTAACTATTGCAGAAGCTCAAACTTTCGTATATGCATCTAGACATTCCAAACCCCGCTCTGCAAGAATTTTTGGTGTGAAGAATAGCATCAATATTGCTGCCATACCTTCAAAAAAAGCTAAAGATATTGTGAATTTACTGGGAGAAGTTTATCCTCAATTTACACCCACAGATAATGTTCTTAAAACCAGCCTGGGTAATGTGGGGGGGATATTTCATGTTCCAATTACAATTCTTAATGCAACCAAAATAGATAAAAAACAAGGTTTTAAATATTATATAGAAGGAGTAACCGAGCATATTGGATCAATTATTGAGGATGTTGATAAAGAGAGAATAGCAATTGCAGAAGCAATGGGTGTAGAGGTGATTTCAGCCAGGAAATGGTTATACCAAGCTTATGGTTCAGAAGGTTCGGAATTATACGAAACAAT
>JAGLWO010000348.1 GCA_023133395.1 Candidatus Cloacimonadota bacterium
TCGATACCATTATTTTCTAGTTCGTTATCGTTAGTATCGTAATAATTTAAAGTATCTCCTAATATTATATCACCTGTATCACCAAGATGGGGAATAAGTTCAGGTGGTTCAGGTGGTGTGGAATCAACTCCCAAACTCTCTTCTCCTGTGCAACTGAGAACCACTAAAACAATATTTAATAATAATATATATTTCATCATTATCAACTCCTGTTTAAAAATTAACTCTCAACCCAATCCTGTGTGTATTCGCAAGGATGTTTGTTACAAATGCATAATCTACTGTAAAGTCATAGAACTTTAAACTTAATCCTGCAGAGAAATTGGTATCATAATATCCCAATCTGAATCCCAGAATTTCTTTATGTAGAAATTCAAAACCATAATGATGTGTTGTTTCATAAATATAATCTACATCTTTTGATAGAACAATTGAAGAATTTATAAATGTGAGTGGTTGATGAATGGCTATTCCAAGTTTACTGTTCATTAGAACCTCATCTTCATGATTTGATTCCGTATCCCATGTTATTGAAGTTCCTCCGATATCCTGGAAATTTACACCGAAAGAAATATCACCCAGCCATTCCTGCTCAAAAAGAATAGCGAGACTGGTTCGTGTTATGAATGAAAAATCGAATCCTGTACCGTTTCCAATATTCTCGTCTATTTTCCGTTTGATATATTTGATGTTTCCTCCAAAATAGACATCGAAAGGAAGATCGAAAAAAAGCCATCCGAGATTGAGATCGTAGTGAACATGTTTCGCGAATGCAAATTGTAAAAGGTCATCTGTACTGGTAATATTTCCATCAGAAACACCAGGGAGGTTGTATTCATGATAAGAGGAACGATAATCTACATTATGCACGAGGTGTTTTTCCAGAAATACTGGAATATCATCAATAGTTAGGCGAGTCCAGTTGAGACCGATTGTAACCTCGTTTGGAAGGGGTTGGCAAAATGTAAAGTTATCATATTTAGCTAATCCCAGGTATAGAAATGCTCTCATTATACCAATTTCAGTATCTCTCATTTGAGCAATTCCGGATGCATTCCAATAAATTGCAGAACCATCATTTGCAACAGCGCAAAAAGCACCACCCATACCTGAGGAACGTACACCTGCACCAATAACCATAAAATCACCAGCATACCTGCCAGCAAATAAACTGAATGA
>JAGLWO010000349.1 GCA_023133395.1 Candidatus Cloacimonadota bacterium
ACGGGATCAGGCGTTACGGAGAGATCGGAGTAAGACTGGCAATTGGAGAAAGCAAAGGACACATCTACCGCTCACTGATATTGGAATCTTTTCTCACGGGAATAGCAGCTACCATCATCGGAACAACGATAGGATTAGCTTTTTCCTACCTGCTCCAATACACCGGCATCAATATTTCCTCGCTGATGAAAGATACAAAAGTGATCATCAGTGCTACAATGCGAGCCCAAGTAACTCCAGCAAGTTATTTCATCGGGTTTATTCCGGGTGTTATTGCCTCTGTAACGGGAGCTGTGATCTCAGGAATTGGGATCTACAAAAGAAATACAGCACAATTATTTAAGGAGTTGGAAACATGAAAAAGATATTTATAATCGTATTACTATTAATTGCAATTACCCTTTTTGCAGAATTTCCTGATGGGAACGAACTCATCCGAAAAGTAGATGACAATATGTATTCCAAAAATGCAGTTTCAACCTCAAGGATGATAATACATGGCAGAAGAGGAAGCAGAACAATGGAGATAAAATCCTGGACAGAAGGCGAAAACAGGTCTTTCTCCGAATATCTTTCACCACCCCGGGATGCAGGAACAAAAATGCTGAAGTTGGAAGATAAATTATGGATCTACAATCCGTCTTCAGATAGAACCATTCAAATATCCGGTCACATGCTGCGTCAATCTATGATGGGTTCCGACCTTTCCTACGAAGATATGATGGAAGAAAACGAACTGATAAAAATCTATAATGCCGAAGTTACAGGTGAAGAAATTATTAACGAAAGATATTGCTGGATCGTTCTTTTAACCGCCAAAACCGAAGATGCAGCCTATCAAACTAAAAAAGTGTGGATAGATAAAGAACGCTATCTTCCCCTGCGTGAGGAACGTTTTGGGAAAAGCGGCAAACTGCTTAAAACTACAGAGATAAAAGAAGTCTTTAAGATCGGGAAACGCTGGTATCCAAAAAATATGATCTTTAAAGATGTTCTGAAAAAAGGCAAAGGCACAGAATTTATCATCGATTCAATTGAATTTGATGTGGATATCCCGAAAGCAGTCTTTACGAAGGCAGCGTTGAGGAAGTAGAACTCATCCGTCTTCGCCGGACTTCGCCCCGTCTTCTTCACTTCAAGAGAGGGGAGTTGAAAAAAAGCCATTAGCAATGAAGAAATATTTGCTTTTGAAATAGAAGAAGTAATTTATTCAAACAAAAAGCCCTGTTCGATAAACGAGTTAGGGCTTTTCTTCCTGCTTATCTACAAAACGATTTCAATACTTAACTACTTTTACACTT